>NZ_BAABRP010000023.1 GCF_039545055.1 Deinococcus carri | reverse complement strand
TGCACAACACTGTGCGGGAGTAGCTCAGCTGGTAGAGCACTACCTTGCCAAGGTAGATGTCGCGAGTTCGAATCTCGTCTCCCGCTCCATTCCCCACCCCCCCACCCTCAGTCGGTGGGGGCTTTTTGTTGGCTTGTTTTAAAGAGTGGCTGGAGAAACGCTTTTCATTCTCCAGCTACTCGCCTTTGCTTGCTCGCTTACGCCGTTGCCCGGCGGGAGCGTTTCTCTGCCTCGATGGCGCGCTGCAATTCCTGAATCTGACGCAGGAGACTTGCCTGTTCTGCGGCAGAGGCCTGGAGGACCTGCCTCTTCAGGAGGTCGACCTCGGCGCGCATGGAGTCGATACTGAGGCCGACCTGAATATCATCAACGGCTGCGGCGGCATAGGCTTCCACCTTCTGCTCATAGATCTGGTTGGTGTCGCGGGAGAGGGCTCCCGTGTCACGGCCCTCAAACAGCAACCTAATCAGCAGTTGTTCCTCGGGCTGGCCGCGAAAGACTTCCAGGATGTCATCCGGGCTGCGCGCACCCTGGGCCGCCAGCATCACCTTGCGGACGGCCTCGTTGCGCCAGGGCATACTGCCGTCGAGTTTGGCAAGCAGGCTGGGGTCCACCAGCAGTTGCCGCAGCAGGGCGAGTTCGCGGTCCTCCTCGGTGCGCTGGGTGCTCATGCCCGCGAGGTGGGTATCGGTGAGGCTGCGGCGCTTGGCTTTGCTGCCGATCCACTCCAGCAGGGCTTCGGGCTTGATGCCCAGGCGGTCGCAGGCCAGGGCGCGCATTCGCTCGGCCCCGTCGTCTAGAGGGTCCAGGTTCTGCATGCGGGGCAGCAGGGCCAGCAGGACCCGGCGTTTGCCCTCGCTGGTGCCCAGGCCGTGGGCCTCCACCGCTGCCTGAATCCGGTACTCCACCTCGTCCAGGCCGCCTGCCAGTGCCGCGCGGATGCCCTGGTCGTCCCCGGCGAGCAGGGCATCCGCCGGGTCCTTGCCGCTGGGAACGCTGGTGGCCCGCACACGGAACTTGGCCCCCAGGACCTGATCCAGCCCGGACAGGGTGGCTTTCAGCCCCGCCTCGTCGCGGTCGAACATCAGGGTCAGCCGCTGGGCACCCAGGCGTTCGAGCAGCGTGGCGTGTTCGGCAGTGAGCGCCGTACCCAGGCTTGCCACCGCGCCGGTAAACCCGTGCTGGTGCAGGGTGATGACGTCCATATAGCCCTCGACCACGATCAGCTCGCTGCCGCTGCCCAGGCCCGCTCGCGCCTTGTCGAGGCCATACAGCAGCTCGCCCTTCTTGAAGACGTCCGTTTCGGGCGTGTTCAGGTACTTGGGTTTGCTGTCGTCCAGCACGCGGCCCCCGAAGCCCACCAGCCGCCCCAGGTGGTCCCGGATGGGAAACATCACGCGGCCGCGGAAGCGGTCGTAGACCCGGCCCGATTCGGGGTTCTCGGTCAGCAGCCCGGCCTCCAGCAGTTGCCGCTCGGTGAGGTTGCGGTTGCGGGCGCGCTTCAGTAGGCCGTCCCAGCCGTCGGGCGCGTAGCCCAGCTCGAAGGCGGCAATGGTCTCGTCCGTCAGGCCGCGCCGCCGCAGGTAGTCCAGGGCGGGGCCGGGGAGATGCTCGCGGAAATACTCCAGCGCGAAGGCGTTCACGTCGTAGAGGTCGCGGCTGCTGCGCTCGCCGTAGCGGGCCTCGACCTGGATGCCCGCCTGGTCCGCGAGCTTGCGCAGGGCGTCCCCGAAACTCAGGTTCTCGACGCGCTGCACGAAGCTGAACACGTCGCCCCCGGCCTTGCAGCCGAAGCAGTAGAAGTACCCCTGCTCGGTGTCCACCTGAAAGGACGGGCTTTTTTCCTTGTGAAAGGGACACAGCCCCTTCAGGCGGCCCTTGCCCGCCGGGGTGAGGCGCACGTGTTCCCCGATCACGTCCGCGATACTCAGCCGCGCACGCACGTCCTCCTTGGTTCCCACGTTGCTCCCTCACCCCCTCGCCACGTTGCCAGGCGCAACGGTAGACCGTCAGTGTACGCCGCTGCCCCCCCCGCCGCCAAGTCCGCAAAAGAACGTCCAGCACGTGATTTTCGGGCACAAGCTGGGGAAGGCGTGCTGGCGCGGCCCGCGCGGGCGACCTCGGCCGTAAGTACCCCTCAACCTTCCCCTCACCCCCCGCTCGCGCGGTCCCGGCAGGCTGAGGTATGACTCAGAACGAGGGAAGTCGGTACAAGGTCAGCCGGGGCAGTACCACCCACGGTCCGGAAGGCGAGCACCACCTGGTTCGCGGCGAGGGCAGCAGCATGCGGCTGTGGCACCGCGAGGAGCCGAACGCGGACAAGCCCATGTCCACCCACCCCTATGAAACTCTCGGGTACGTCATCGAGGGCCGAGTCGACCTGATTGTGAATGACGAGACGGTCAGCCTCCAGCCCGGCGACAGCTACCACGTCCCGCGCAACACCCCGCACACCTTCCGCATCACCGAGACGCTGACGGCGGTCGAGGTCAATACGCCCGCCACCGATCGCTGATCGGCCATTCGGCGGTCCATTTCGCTGTTGCCCCCACGGTTGCCGCCCCTCCTAGGGCGTACCCTGGGGGCCTCTGCTATGCCGCCCCTGGGTGCCCCTCCCACCTACAGCACGCCCGCCATGCTGGGCCTGGCGCTGCTGGCCCTGGTCACGGCCCTGTGGCACTTCACGCTGGGGGCACTGGACTACACCGGGGCCGGACGTTATCCGGGGCTGGCCCTGATGCTGCTGGCCGGGCTGCTGCTGGTCTACGGGGTGCTGGCCCTGATCCGCTATATCGAGGCCCGCGACGCCATGACCGACCCCTACCCCCGAACACCCATGTACGACACGCCCCACCAGGGCCGGGTGCCGCGGGTGGGCGTTGGGCTGGCCGGGCTGCTGGTGGTCGCGGACGCCGCGTTTGCCCTGGAGGCCCAGCACCCGCTGGGGCATGTCGCCGGGTTGCTGCTGGCCGCCCTGCTCGCCCGGCAGGCCCTGAAGGTCAGACCGGAGCGGGGTGAGGAGTGAGGACGGGCCAG
This sequence comes from Deinococcus carri, assembly GCF_039545055.1. NCBI lineage: Bacteria > Thermotogati > Deinococcota > Deinococci > Deinococcales > Deinococcaceae > Deinococcus > Deinococcus carri. Next base: position 43,813 of record NZ_BAABRP010000023.1, on the reverse strand, counting down.
AGGGCTTATAAGTCTTCCAACTCCGTGGTTGACGTGGTCCCGGCCATGTCGGTATCCACATCCAGCGTGCCCGCCATCCCGCCCATGCCCCCGGTGCGGGAGGTCCCCAGCGTCGTGTCGAGGCTGGTGGTGTCGCGAACGGTGCCCTCGGTGGTGCTGTTCTCACCCGGCGAGGGGTTGACGTCCACAGGTGGGTTGTAGCTTTCCCGGCGATCATCTGACATAGGCATTCCTCCACCCGTATTGTCCGCCGCCTGCCCGCCCGGCACTTGAGAGGCGGCGTAAGGCGGGTTGGGCGTTACGACTGGGCTGCTATGACTGGGCCTGCCTCAGCCGCTCCTCCAACTGGGCCGCCGTCTCGGGCGCGCCCATCATCCGGGCCACGTCCAGCGCGGACAGCCCCCGGAAGTCGCGGGCGTGGAGGTCGGCTCCGCGTTCGAGGAGGAGGTCAATGAGGTTTGTCCGGTTGAACATGGCGGCCAGCATCAGCGCCGTCTTGCCGTCCGGCCCGGCCCCGTTCACTGCCGCGCCCTGCGCGAGCAGCAGTTCGACCATCGGCACGTCGCCCTTGAATACCGCTCCCTGGAGTGGCGTCTGCCCCTGGTCGTTGTGCAGCTCGGGGTCGGCTCCGTGTTCCAGCAGTTGCCGGGCCACCTCCTGGTGCCCGTGGTAGCTGGCGAGCATCAGCAGGCTGTCGCCTTTCTGGTTGCGGAGGTTGGGCGGCAGCCCCTGATCCAGCAGCGGGCCGAGGCGGCCGGCGTCCCCGGCGCGGACAAGTTCGAAGATGCCCTGCAAGAATTCCAGCGTTTCGGGGTCGAGGGTGGGTGGGGTGTGTGGGTCAGAAGGGTTCGGCATGGGGTTCTCCTTGCTGGATGGCGAATCCGTCGGCCTATTTTGACAGGATGGGCCGTCCAGCCATTTGGGGCCGGCTGCACAAGAGAAGAGGGGCGAGCCGCATGGCCTGCCCCCTCCCTTTGCTCGCTGCTTTGTACGGATTCCGTCTGTTTCATGAACAAACCGGGAAAGCGCCGGCTTGTTCACTCCACGCCCGGAACCCGTCTTTCTCCTTCTCGCTCCGCTCGGATTTTCAGGTTGACATGTCAACCTTTCAATCGGAGTCCATCTTACTCGCTGAACTCGAACTCCGCGTACTCCTCGATGGGTGGGCATGAGCAGACGAAGTTGCGGTCGCCGAACACGTTGTCCACGCGGTTGACGGCGGGCCAGTACTTCCAGGCCCGCTGCGCGCGGGTGGGGAAGGCGGCGGTTTCGCGGCTATAGGCGCGGTTCCACTCATCCGTCATCAGGTCGTCCTGGGTGTGCGGCGCGTGCCGCAGCGGGCTGTCCTCGGCCTTCATCAGGCCGTCCTGCACTTCCTGAATCTCGCGGCGGATATTCAGCATCGCGTCGATGAAGCGGTCGAGTTCGGCCTTCGGCTCGCTCTCGGTCGGCTCGATCATCAGCGTGCCGGGCACCGGGAAGCTCATGGTGGGGGCGTGGAAGCCGTAGTCCATCAGCCGCTTGGCGATGTCCTCCTCGGTGATGCCGCTCGCCTGCTTGAGCGGGCGGATGTCGAGGATGCACTCGTGCGCCACGCGGCCACCCCGCCCGGTGTACAGTACGGGGAACGCGCCGCCCAGCCGCTGCGCGATGTAGTTGGCGTTCAGCAGCGCGACCTGGGTGGCCTTTTTCAGCCCTTCCGGTCCCAGCAGGCGGATGTAGAGGTAGCTGATGGGTAGGATGCTGGCGCTGCCGTAGGGCGCGGCGCTGACGGCCCCGGTGTGGCTCTCGCTGACCGGACGAACGTCATGGTTGGGCAGGAAGGGCGCGAGGTGCGCCTTGACGCCAATCGGCCCCATGCCCGGCCCGCCGCCGCCGTGCGGGATGGCGAAGGTCTTGTGCAGGTTGAGGTGCGACACGTCGCTGCCGATCAGGCCCGGCTTGGCGAGGCCCACCATCGCGTTCATGTTCGCGCCGTCGAGGTACACCTGCCCGCCGTGCTGGTGGATGATGTCGCAGACCTCGGTGACCTGCTCCTCGTACACGCCGTGGGTGCTGGGGTAGGTGATCATCAGCGCGCCCAGCTTGTCGGCGTGCCCCTCGGCCTTCGCCTTCAGGTCGTCCAGGTCAATGTTGCCGTTCTCGTCGGTCTTGACGACCACGACCTGCATCCCCAGCATGGCGGCGCTGGCGGGGTTGGTGCCGTGGGCGCTGGCGGGAATCAGGCAGACGGTGCGGTGGCCCTCGCCGCGGCTCTCGTGGTACTTGCGGATGGCGAGCAGGCCCGCGTACTCGCCCTGCGCGCCGCTGTTGGGCTGCAGGGAAACCGCGTCATAGCCGGTGATGTCGGCCAGCCACGCTTCCAGCTCGGCCAGCATCTGCGCGTAACCCCCCGTCTGGTTCTGCGGCGCGAAGGGGTGCAGGCTGCCGAACTCGGGCCACGTCACCGGAATCATCTCGGCGGTGGCATTGAGCTTCATGGTGCAGCTTCCCAGCGGAATCATGCCGTGAACGAGGCTGTAATCGCGGTTCTCCAGCGTCTTGAGGTAGCGCAGCATCCCATGTTCGCTGTGGTGCGTGTTGAACACGGGGTGCTGGAGGTAGTCGGAGGTGCGCTTGAGGTTGTCGGGAATGCCGTCGCCAGCCTTGTACTGGTAGTCCGACAAGACCTTGAATTCTTGCCCCGTTTGAGGATTGAACCGAGTTCCGGCAATCACTTCGATCAAGTCTTCAACATCGCTCGGCGTCACCGTCTCATCCAGGCTGACGCTGATGCGGTTGCCCTCGTAACGCAGATTGATGCCTTTAGCCTCGGCACGAGCGCGAATTGCAGCGGCGTCGCCTTCAAAGCTGAGCGTGTCGAAGAACGTTTCATTCAGCGGCGTGATGCCTGCTTCAACGAGGAACCTTTCCAGAATCCCGGTCATCCGGTGAACCCGCTCCGCAATCGTGCGGATGCCCTCCGCGCCGTGGTACACGGCATACGCGGCGGCCATGTTCGCCAGCAGCGCCTGCGCGGTGCAGATGTTGGAGGTCGCCTTCTCGCGGCGGATGTGCTGCTCGCGGGTCTGCATCGCCATGCGCAGGGCGGTCTTGCCCCGCGCGTCCTTGCTGACGCCGATGACGCGGCCCGGCATGGACCGCTGGTATTCGCTGCGGCAGGCCAGGAATGCCGCATGCGGCCCGCCGAAGCCCATCGGCACACCGAAGCGCTGGGCGCTGCCCATCACGATGTCCGCCCCCTGCTCGCCCGGCGGCTTCACCAGCGCGTCGGCCAGCAGGTCGGTCGCCACAATCAGCGCTCCGTGTGCGGCGTGGACCCGCTCCGCGATGGGGGAGAGGTCGTGCAGGTCGCCGTAGGTGCCGGGAGACTGCACCAGCGCGGCGAAGGTGCCTTCCGGCAGGTCGCCGTTCGCGGTGCCGGTCACGACCTCGTAGCCGAAGTACTCGGCGCGGGTGCGAATCACGTCCAGCGTCTGCGGGTGAACGTCGTCCGCGACATAGAAGACGTTGCCCTTGCTCTTGACCTGTCGCTTCGCCAGCGTCATTGCCTCGGCGGCGGCGGTGGCCTCGTCCAGCAGCGAGGCGTTGGAGACGGGCATCCCGGTCAGGTCCATCACCATCTGCTGGAAGTTGAGCAGCATCTCCAGGCGGCCCTGCGAGATCTCGGCCTGGTAGGGCGTGTACGCCGTGTACCAGCCGGGATTTTCCAGCATGTTCCGCAGGATGACGTTGGGCGTGAGCGTCCCGTAATACCCCATGCCGATGTACGAGCGGAAGACTTGGTTCTTGTCGGCCACGGCCCGGAGGTCGGCCAGGGCCTGCGCTTCGGTGACGGGGCCGCCGACCTTCAGCTCGCCCGTGAAGCGGATGCTCTCGGGCAGCGTGGTTTCGGTCAGCTCGTCCAGGCTGGAAACGCCGAGGACGGCCAGCATCTCGGCCTGTTCTTCCGGCGAGGGGCCGATGTGACGGCGGGTGAAATCATTGGTTTGGAGGAGTTCGTTGAGGGGGCGCATGGGTTCTCCTTGGGGGGCAGCCGGCTGCCAGCCGCCAGCGACCAGCAAGAAGCACAGGCCCCGTTGGACTGGTCGCTGGAAGCTGGCCGCTGGAAGCTCCGTTCAGCCGTTCGCGGCGGTGTACGCTTCGGCGTCCATCAGGTCGCCGCCTTCCTCGGTCACGTCCAGCTTGAAAAGCCAGCCGTCACCGTAGGGGCCGCTGTTGACCAGTTCGGGGTTGCCGGAAAGCTGCTCGTTGACAGCGACGATGGTGCCGCTGGCGGGGGCGTAGATGTCGGAGGCGGTCTTCACGCTCTCCACGACGGCGATGGACTCGCCCGCCGTGACGACGCGGCCCACCTCGGGCAGTTCGACATACACCACGTCGCCGAGCTGGTCCTGCGCGAAATCGCTGATGCCGACCGTGCCGTCGGAAGCGAGCCATTCGTGGGAGGCGGCGTATTTCAGTTCGTTGGGGGTCTGCATGGGGTTGATTCTCCTGTATTGGGGAGGGGGGAAGTGTGGGGAGCGGGACGCGGGGTGTGGGAGGCGGTGCGCGGTACGCAGTGCGCGGTTTTTTCCTGCGTACCGCGCCCCGCCTCCCGCCTACCTCTTGTAGAAGGGCAACTCCACCCGCCGCGCCGGTTGCGCCTTACCGCGCACCTCGACCTCGTAAGCGCCTTCGTGGGCGGCGTCGGCCTGGACCAGGGCCATGGCGATGGGGTGGCCCAGGGTGGGGCTGCTGGTGCCGCTGGTGACGTGGCCCACCGGCTGGCCGTTCAGCAGCACGGGGTAGCCCTCGCGCACGGGCACGCGCTCCAGGGCGAGGCCGATGAGTTTCACGGGCGGCTGGGCCTGAATCCCGGCGCGGCCCACGTGCTCCTTGTCCTTGACGACCCAGGTGTAGGTGCTGGCGAGGGGATGGAGGTCCTCCGCGAACTCGTGGCCGTACAGCGGAAAGCCCGCTTCCAGGCGCAGGGTGTCACGCGCGCCCAGGCCCGCCGGGGTCAGTCCCAGGGTCAGGAGCTTCTCCCACAGGGCCTCGGCCCCCTCCGCATCCACGAACACTTCAAAGCCGTCCTCGCCCGTGTAGCCGGTGCGGGCCAGCCACACGTCCTGGCCGAACAGGCGCGCGGGGAAGTAAGCGTTCTTCTTCTTCGCGCCCAAGTCCACGTCCAGGTGCGGTTGCAGAAGCGCCGCCGCCTCCGGCCCCTGCACGGCCAGCAGGCCCCAGCGGCCGGACTCGTCGGTGAGCTGCACGTCAGAGCCGGCGGCGTGGGCCTGGAGGTGCGCCCAGTCCTTGGCGACATTGCTGGCATTCACCACCAGCAGGAACTCCTCTGCGCCCACACGGTAGACGTAGATATCGTCCACCAGGCCGCCCGCCTCGTTGGGAAGCCAGTTGTACTGGGCGCGGCCGGGTTTCAGCTTGCCGATGTCGTTGGTGGTCACGCGCTGGAGGAAGGCCTCCGCGTCCGGCCCCTGCACGCGGAACTCGCCCATATGCGACACGTCGAAGACGCCCGCGCGGGTGCGGACGGCGTCGTGCTCGGCCTTCACGCCCGCGTACTGCACGGGCATGTCCCACCCCCCGAAGGGCACCATCCGGGCACCCGCCCGCAGGTGCGCGGCGTGCAGGGGCGTCCGCTTGAGCGCCGCATCGGGGGTGCTGCTACTGCCAGAAGTGCTGGTCACTCCTGAACTGTACCGGAGGAAGGTGAGATCACGTCCGGTGCCGCTGGACGGCGGCAGGAGCGCGGCGGGGGTACATTGGGCTGTGGCGGACAGCGAGTTTTCCCGTGTGCGTGCGGCCTGTTCGTGGGGGCGTGCCGGATGATACTGATTCCGATTGAAGGGTGTTGAAAACACCCGGAAATCCGACCAGAGGGAGAAGGAACAAGGGCGGATTTCGGGAGATGCATGAACAGGCGGTGCCCTCCCGACTGTTCAGGAATTGGACGGAATCCGTATGACCCCCGCCTTCCTGCTGGCCCTGCTGCCGCCGCCCGACCTCGCCGCGCGGGTGGAGGCCTGGCGGCTGCGGCTGGGGGTGCGGGAAAGTGCGCCGCACGTGACCATCAAGGCGCGCAGCGGGCTGACCCCGGAATCAGGCCCAGAATCAAGTTGGGTCCCCGCCGCGCGGGCCGCCGTGTCCGGGGTTCCGCCCATCACACTGCGGGTCGGGGGGGCGCGGGCCTTTGGCAACGGGAGCGCCGTGTATCTCGCCGTTCACTCCCCGGAGGCGGTGGCGCTGCATCTGCGGCTGCTGGATGCCCTGAGGCCGCCCGCGCGCTTCGGTTACGAGGGGCCGCAGATGACCCCCCACCTGACGCTGGCCCTGCGGCGGCGCGGGGTGGATTTGCACGCGGTTCTGGCGGCAGCCGGGGCGGAGTTTGCCGACCTCGCCGCCCAACCCCTTACATTCACCGCGCAGGAAGTGTGGGTGATGCGGAAACCCGGACCGGGCGGGCTGTACGTGCCGGAGGAGGCGTGGCCGCTGGGTCAGGCACTGGGTCAGGGCTGAACGGCCCGCACCCCTGTCTCCGTCGCCAGCCACCCCACCCGCAGGTCGTGCGCCTCACTGGGCAGCTCGTCCACCACCAGCGCCTCCCAGACCACGCCCACGGTCAGGCCGGTGAAGCCGGGCAGCAGACGGTCATAGAAGCCGCCCCCGTAGCCCAGGCGCACGCCCCGGCGGTCGAAGGCCAGGGCGGGGAGCAGCACGGCGTCCACCGTTTCGAGGGCGACACGCGGCGCGTCCGCCGGGGGTTGCAGCGCCCCGAAGCGGCTCGGCTCGGTGGCCGTGTCCCAGGGATGCAGCGTGAGGTGCGGTTCGGGCCGGAAGCGGGCGCGGGTGGTCAGCAGCTCGAAGGCCGCGGCCAGGGCCGACACGTCCGGCTCGCCCGGCAGGGCGCGGTAGGCCAGGACCCGCCGCACGCCCCGCGCCCGCAGAAAGGCGGCGAGGTGGGCGGTGAGGTCGGCCGAGAGGTCCGGCAGGGCCGCCCGCGTCTCCCGCGCCCAGGTGCGCCACCCGGCTTTGGGGGCCTGGGCTGGGGGAGGGGAGGGGAACACGCTAGCCCACTTCCTTCGGCCCCTTCAGCCCGCTGCGGCCTTCCCGTTCGTGCAGGACGGCGGCCACGTCGGCGGGCGAGACGCCCACTTCCGCCATCGCAAAGAGGGTATGAAACAGCAGGTCGGCCACCTCGGTCGCCAGTTCGGCGCGGTCGGCGTTCTTGGCGGCCAGCAGCACCTCGCCCGCCTCCTCGCTGATCTTTTTCAGCACGCGGTCGAGGCCCCCGGCGTGCAGCCGCGCCACGTAGCTGTTCTCCGGCAGGGTGGCGAGGCGCTCCGTGATGGTGCCGTACACGCGCTCCAGCGTGCCGTCCAGGCCCGTCAATGCGGGGGCCTCCTCCAGCAGCGGCGTGTGAAAGCAGGAATACTCGCCGGTATGGCACGCCGGGCCGGTCTGCTCCACGCGGTAGAGCAGGCTGTCGCCGTCGCAGTCGGCGTGGACACTGACCACCCGCTGCGTGTGGCCGCTGCTCTGCCCCTTGACCCACTGCTCGCCGCGCGAACGGCTGTAGTAGGTGGCCTCGCGGGTGTCCAGGGTGCGCTGCACGGCCGTGCGGTCGGCATACGCCTGCATCAGCACCGCGCCGGTGCGGGCGTCCTGCGTCACGACGGGAATCAGGCCGTCGGTGCCTGGGCCTGGGAGGCTGAACTTCAGTCGGGAAAGGTCGGGGGTCATCTCGGGCAACTCCTGGGGGATGGGGGGAGGAACGGAAAACGGTCTTCTCGCCGCGACCTACCTCCCACGGTCCACCTGCTCCTCCCGCCACTCCGGGCGCACGGGCAGCCCCTCGCCCCGCAGGTAGGTTTTCACCTGCGGCACCGTCAGCTCCCCGAAGTGAAAGACGCTGGCGGCCAGGGCCGCGTCCGCCCGGCCCCCCGCCTCGCCACCCCGCAGCACGTCGCGGAAGTCCTCCAGCTTCCCGGCCCCGCCCGAGGCGATGACGGGCAGGTCCACGGCGGCGGCGACGGTGCGGGTGGCGGCAAGGTCGAAGCCCGCGCGGGTGCCGTCGGCGTCCATCACGTTCAGGCACAGTTCGCCCGCGCCGAGGCGCTGCCCCTGCTCGGCCCACTCCAGCAGGTCCAGGCCGGTGTCCACCCGGCCGCCGCCCACATGGACGTTCCAGCCCCTCCCGTCTGGTCGGCGTTTGGCGTCGATGCTCAGCACCACGCACTGCGCGCCGAAGTGGTCCGAGGCCTCGCGGATGAGACTGGGCCGCCGCACCGCGCCGCTGTTCACGCTGATCTTGTCGGCCCCCGCCAGCAGCAGTTGCCGGAAGTCGGCCACGGCATTCACGCCGCCGCCCACGGTCAGGGGCATCATCACCTGCTCGGCCACGCGGGCGGCCACGTCCAGCATCAGGGAGCGGCCCTCATAGGTGGCGGTGATGTCGTAGAAGACCAGTTCGTCGGCCTGCTGCGCCTCGTAGAGCTGGGCCAGGGCCAGGGGGTCGCCCGCGTCGCGGTGGTTCTCAAAAAACCGCACGTTCTTCACCACCCGCCCGTTTTGCACGTCCAGGCAGGGAATGATGCGCTTCGTCAACACGGGCGCAGTCTAGCCCGCCCGCCGCCGCCCTTCCGCCCGGTCAGGCAGACAGAGCGAGGCCCGTCACCGTCTGGTCACAGCAGGTCAGGCAGAATTGAGAAAATCTTCATATCTCTTCGGGGGGCAAGTGCTGGGGCGGCAAAGGGGGGAGCCTGTGGAGCGCCGACGCATTCTGCTGGTAGACGACAACGTATACGACGTGGAACTGGCCCTCAGCGCCTTTCAGGACGAGGACGCGCACTGTGAGCTGATGGTCGCGGGCAGCGGCCCCGAGGCCCTGCGGGTGCTGCGCGGCCCAGCCCCCCTGCCCGACCTGATCCTGCTGGACCTCAAGATGCCGCAGATGGACGGGCTGGCCGTGCTGGACGCCCTGCGCGGCGAGGCCAGCACCCGCGACCTCCCGGTGGTCATGCTCAGCACCAGCGCCGAGGCGCGCGATATCCGCGACAGCTACGCGCACGGGGCGAGCGCCTACGTGGTCAAGCCGCTGGATTTCACGCAGTTCCGCCAGGCGATGCACACCATCATGGCCTTCTGGGCGCACCTGAACCACCCCCCGTGTTTCGGCCAGCCCCGCCCGTCTTGAGGCGGCATTTACCCGCGCCTCCCCGCGCGCCGCTGACCGCTAGCCTGACCCCATGCGCGTATGGATCGGTTGTGGCGGCTACACCAACGACGACTGGACGGCCCCCGGCCTGATTTACGAGGGCGTGAAAAAGGACGCCTACCTGGAAACCTACTCGCGGCACTTCGACGCCGTGGAGCTGAACTCCTCCTTCTACGCCATCCCCGGCCTGAAGGCCTTCGAGGGCATGGCGCGCAAGTCGGGCGGGCGCACCCGCTTTGCCGTGAAGCTGAACCGGGCCTTTACCCACGACCGCGCCCCCACCGACGCCGACTTCGACCGGATGCTGCAAAGCCCCGAGCCGCTGCGTGAGGCCGGGGTGATGGGACCGTATCTGGCCCAGTTTCCGTATTCCTTCCACCGCACGGGGGACAACCGCAAGTACCTGCTGGGCCTCGCCGAGCGCTTCGCCGGGCACGAGCTGGCGGTCGAGCTGCGCCACGCCTCCTGGGACAAGCCGGAGGTCCGCGAGGGCATGGCCGAATACGGCCTGATCTGGGTCAGCCCCGATTACCCCCCCGTCGGCGGCATGCCCGAGCCGCAGGTTCACGTCACCACCGACGTGGGGTATCTGCGGCTCCACGGGCGCAACAAGGGCAGCTGGTGGGAAGGCCAGAGTGCCTCGGAACGCCACGACTACCTCTACAACCGCGCCGAGATGGACGAGTGGGCCGAGAAAATCGCGCTGGTGGCGGACGACCTGTCCGAGCTGTACGTGTTTTTCGAGAACACGACCCAGGGGCACGCCCTCAAGAACATCCCCATGCTGCGCGAGGCCCTGAACGCGCGCGGCGTGCCGGTGCAGACACCGGAGCCGGGGGAGGAGGGGGAGGGGCGGCTGCTGTAGAGGCTGAGGCTGCGGCCCGGCGCTTCAGCTTTGGCTCTGCGCGGGGCCACAGGCCGGGAGCTAACCCAGCATCCCCAACTCGCTCAGCCCCGCCAGAAACTCGCGCTCCGGGTACTCCTCGCCGTCGAAGCCCCGGTCGCCCTCAGCGGGCTGCACGCTGAGGCGGGCGAAGTCGAAGAGGTCGCGGTCGAGCAGGTGGCTAGGCGTCACGCGCGTCAGCGAGCGCAGCACGTTCTGGAGGCGGCCCGGATGTGCCCGCTCCCATCCTTCCAGCATCTCGCCCACCACTTTGCGCTGGAGGTTCTCCTGGCTGCCGCACAGGTTGCAGGGGATGATGGGGAAGTTCTTGGCCTCCGCGTACCGCACGATTTCGCTCTCCGCGAGGTAGGCCAGGGGCCGGATCACCACATTGGTGCCGTCGTCCGATTGCAGTTTGGGCGGCATGGCCTTGAGCCGCGCCCCGAAAAACATGTTCATGAACAGCGTTTCGAGGATGTCGTCGCGGTGGTGGCCCAGGGCGATCTTGGTCGCGCCGATTTCCCGCGCGTGGCGGTACAGGATACCCCGGCGCAGGCGGCTGCACAGCGCGCAGGTGGTCTTGCCCTCCGGCGTCTTCTCCTTGACGATGGAGTAGGTGTCTTCCGTCAGGATGTGAAAGGGCACGCCCAGGCGCGTCAGGTACTCGGGCAACACGTGGGTGGGAAAACCCGGCTGGCCCTGGTCGAGGTTCACGGCGACCACCTCGAAGTCGATGGGGGCGCGCTTTTGCAGGTGCAGCAGGATGTCGAGCAGCGTGTAGCTGTCCTTGCCGCCGGAGAGGCAGACCATCACGCGGTCGCCCTCCTCGATCATGCGGTAGTCGGTGATGGCCTGGGCCGCGCCCTTGACGAGGGGGGAAAAGAGCTTGTGGGTTTCGGGGCTGGACGTCTGCGGGGGGAGGGTGTGGGTCATGGCGGCCTCGCTTGTGGTCGCTCCCGCGCGGGGGCGGGGCAGAGCGCCATGCTAGCGGCTCGCGCCCTGGCGGCGCTCCTCCCAGGCTTTCAATCCCGACACGATCAAAAAGGCCACGACCACCATCAAGGTCCAGGCCAGCCATTTGGCGAGGTGGACGGGCTGCCAGCCGCCCGCCTGATGGGGGTAGACCCACGCGCCCAGCCGGGTCGCGGCGTTCTCGGCCAGAAAGACGAAGCCGCCGATCAGCGCAAAGGAGAGGCCCAGCGGCATTCCGTACCGCACCTGCCCCACGCTGAAGCCCACCCGCGTCCGGCGGTACGCCAGCAGCAGCGCCGCCGTGACCACGTACCGCAGGTCCGGCCCCAGGTGGTGCGTGAAGAAGTTGAGGTAGGCCGCCGCCGCGAGCCAGGCCTGAAGGCGCAGGGGCGGGGCGTGGCAGAGGGCCAGGTCGAACCTGCGCCACGCCTGCGCCATGTAGCTCCCGACGCTGGCGTACATGAACCCCGCGTACAGCGGCACGCCGAGCACCTTGCTCAGGGCGTCCTCGGGGTAGGCCCAGCTCCCGTGCGCGACCTTGAAGGCTTCCAGCGCAAAGCCCAGCGCGTGAAACAGCCCGATGACGGCGGCCTCGCGCGGCGTCTCGAAGCGCAGGGCGAGCAGGACGCCCTGCACCAGCAGGCAGCCCAGCAGCAGGAAGTCGTAGCGGGCCAGCCCCCACGCTCCCAGCGGCAGCGCCCGCGACAGCGCGAGCAAGCCCACCACCGCGAGGGCAAAGGTGCAGCACGCGGCCTGCCCCAGGACAAAGCGCCGGAGCTGCGGCCAGAGCCGGGCTGCCGGGTGCGGGAGGGCGGGGGCAGACATGGCCTCAGCCTCGCCCTTCCTGCGGCGTGGCGCGTCATGCTAAGGGCGGACGACCCCGTGCGGGGAAGCCGGTAGGCTGAAGGCAGGATGTCTCCCCCCCCTGCCCCGACCGTGACGTGTGCCCCCCGCCGGCTCATGAAAGCCCGCTAAAGTGAAGGCCATGCGGTTTTTCACTGGCCTCGGCGTTCTCCTGCTTCTCGGCACGGCGGGCGCGGGGGCGATGTGGTGGGCGTGGGGGCGCGACCTGCCCAGCGTGCAGGACCTGGACGTGCTGGAACTCAGCGGCAAGACGCGGGTCTATGACCGCAACGGCGCGCTGGTCGGCACCCTGACCCCCAGCCTGGGCAGCGGGCAGAGCGTGAACCGCGACCTTCTGAAGCTGAACGAGATCAGCCCCTGGTTGCAAAAGGCCATCGTGACCAGCGAGGACCGCCGCTTCTACGAGCACCACGGCGTGGACTACATCGGCATCACGCGCGGGCTGATCAAGGGGCTGCTGAAAAACGACCTGGAAGGCGGGTCCTCGATCACGCAGCAGGTGGTGAAAAATACCCTGCTGGCCGACCTGCACAGCGCCCGCACGCCCGAGCGCAAGTTCAAGGAAGCCATCCTGGCCTACCAGCTGGAGCGCAACTTCAACAAGGACCAGATTCTCAACGCCTACCTCAACGTGGTGTACTGGGGCGACGGGGGCCGCAGCGACATCGTCGGGGCGGAGACGGCGGCGCGGGCGTACTTCAGGAAGCCTGCCTCGGCGCTGAACCTGGCCGAGAGCGTGTACCTCACCACGCTGGTGCCCGCCCCCAACAGCCGCTACAAGGACTTCAAGGCCTACCGCCCCCTGATGAAGGACCTGCTGGGCCGCATGGTGGAAGACGGCCGCATCACCCAGGCCGAGGCCGACGCGGCGTGGCGCACGCCCATCTACCCGGCGGGCTGGCGCATCGGCTGGAACCCCGACGGCACTCTGCGCAGCGCCGTGCTGGAGCGCCCCGGGCGGCTTCAGGAGAACATGCCGCCGCCCCCCGTCCAGACCGCCCTGCACTACCTCCAGGCGGTCGAGAAGGAACTGATTCCCAAAATCGGGCGCAAGGCGCTGTTCGGGGGTGGCAAGGTCTACACCGCGCTCGACCTCCAGGCGCAGCAGTCGGCCGAGCAGGCCAGCCTGAATGCCCGGCTGCCCGACGGCGCGACCCTGGGTATAGCCCTCGTCAGCCCGAAGAACGGCGAGGTGCTGGCGCTGGTGGGGCAGAAGCTCACGGGCGGGCGGCCCTCCGACTGGAACAACGCCCTTCAGGCCCAGCGGCAGGTGGGCAGTTCCATCAAACCTCTGCTGTACACCCTGGCGCTCGAAAAGGGCTGGAAGCAGAGCGACACCGTGCTCGACGCCCCCCTGAGCGGCGAGTACCAGCCCCAGAACTACGACGGGCGCTGGACGGGCCGCTACGTCACCATGCGGTACGCCCTCGACCACAGCCTCAACCTCCCCACCGTCCGCATCGCGCAGGAGGTGGGCCTGGCCGACTTCGAGAAGAAGCTGCGCGAGCTGGGCCTCACGCCGCCGCCCGATGCGGGGCTGTCGCTGAGCATCGGCACGCTGGAGGCCAGCCCCCTCCAGATGGCCGCCGCCTACGCGCCCTTTGCCAATGGCGGCCTCTACTACGCGCCCACCCTGGTCCGCCGGGTGGAAGACGCGCGCGGCCAGACGCTCTACACCCGGCCCGCGCCCCAGGGCAAGCGCGTGTGGGACGCACAGACGGCTTGGCTGGGTCTGGACATGATTCGCGGCGTGGTGAACGACCTGACCGAGTACCAGGGGGGCCTCGCCACCCGCTCCCTGATTCCCGGCTGGGACGTGGGCGGCAAGACCGGCACCACCAACGACGTGAAGGACCTGTGGTTCGCCGGGGTCACGCCCGCCGTCGCGGGGGCCGTGTGGGTGGGCAAGCAGGCGGGCGGCGCGCTGCCGAACTGGGCCTACAGCGGCGAGATTCCCACCCCGGTCTGGCAGCAGGCGGTGGCGGGGGCGCTGGCAGGCAAACCCCACCAGACCTTTACCGAACCCGGCGGCATCACCTACCGCGTGGTGCGGCAGGTCGAGATGGCCTTCCGTGAGGGAGAGGCCGATCAGGAACAGGTGGCGCGCGACGGCAGCGGGAGCAGCGACGGCGGCGGCTTCTTCAGCCGGCGTACCTGGCGCTCGGCCCCGGCCCCCCAGCCCGAGCCGGTCCCCGCCGAACCCCCGCCCCCCGAACCGCCCACCGGGGAGGGCTTCCCGCAGGAGGAGCCGACCCAGGAGCCGCCCGTGCCGGAAGCCCCGGACCAGGCCCTGCCCTGGGACACGGCTCCCGCCCCCGCCGAGCCACAGGACAGCGTCGGCCTCCCCGGAGACGGCGGCACCGCCCAGGACGGCACGGGGGACAGTCCCTCCGTGCCCTTCCCCGACGTTCAACCCGGCGAACCCGTCTCGCCCGAAACGCCGTCCCCCGACGTTGCCCCCGCCGACCCGTACTCTGTTCCCGAGCAGCCGCAGGAGGGCGGCGACCTGCCCCTCCCTCCCGACGGCTTCTTTCAGAACCAGGGCGACTCCGCCGCACCTCCCCCCACCTTCTGATACGGATTCCGTCCAATTCCTGAACAGTCGGGAGGGCACCGCCTGTTCATCCATCTCCCGAAATCCGCCCTTATTCCTTCTCCCTCTGGTCGGATTTCCGGGTGTTTTCAACACCCTTCAATCGGAATCCGTATGAGACGGAACCCGTCTTGCTCCTTCTCGCTCCGCTCGGATTTCAGGTTGACCAGTAAACCTTTCCATCGGAGTCCGTATGACCCCCGGCGCTAGCCTTCCAGCGGCAGCAGCGTGAGGGTGCCCGTGTCGGCGGGGCCGTCAATCGTCAGGACTTCCAGGCGGCAGGGGAGGTCGTCGCGGCCATGCTCGCGCAGGAGGTAGGCCAGGGCGGCGCGCTGCATCAGCGCGAGCTTGCGCAGGGTGACGCTCTCGGCGGCGCTGCCGAAGCGGGCGGAACGGCGCTGGCGGACCTCGGTGAAGACCAGCACCGCCCCGTCGCGGCTCACCAGGTCAATCTCGCCGCCCGGAATGCGGTAGTTGCGGGTCACCACCTCCCGCCCCAGCGCCCTGAGGTGTGCCTCGGCGCGGGCCTCGGCGTCGGCTCCCTTCACGCCAGCCCCTTCATGCGAGCCAGGTCTCCCAGCGTGTGAAGTCGGGGACGGCCAGCGCCGCGCCCGCCGCCAGCAGCGCCTCCGCCGGGGCGGTGGTCGTCAGCGCCACCACGGTGCAGCCCGCGCCCGCCGCGCTGCGGACGCCGTTCACCGCGTCCTCGTGGGCGAGGCAGGCGGCCGGGTCCAGGCCCAGCAGGGCCGCGCCCCGTAGAAACGGCTCCGGGTGGGGCTTGCCGCGGGTGACGTGTTCGCCCAGCACCCGCGGCCCGAAGCGCCCGCCGAGGCCCAGCGCCTCCAGGCCGAACTCGACATTCACGGCGTCGGCACTCGTGACCAGGGCGAAGGGAAGGCGGCGGGCCTCCAGCGCGTCCAGGTAGGCCCTCAGGCCCGCGACCTCGCGCAGTTGCCCGTGGGCCAGCTCCCGGTAGCGGCCCTCCTTCGCCTCATGGAAGCGGCGCAGAAAGGGTTCCTCGGGGGGCTTTCCGGTCAGCCGCTCCAGAATCTCGGGGTTGCGCCCGCCGTCCACCTTGGTGTCGAGGTCGTGCCCCGTGAGGGTCAGGTTCAGCAGCTCGGCGGCCACCTCCTGCCACGCCTGGCGGTGAAAGGCGTTGTTGGCGGTCAGCACGCCGTCCATGTCGAACAGCACCCCTGCCGGGCGGGCCGGGAACGTCAGGCTCACCCGTCCTCCCCCCCCACCGGCTCCGGCCCGTGCCCCAGCTCCGCGAGGAGGTCGCGGTAGAGCCGGGCGGCGTCCGCGCGCACCTCGTCGAGCGTGGCGTCCTCGGGGGCGAGGTCCAGGGCTGCCTCCAGCGCGCCCTCCAGCACCGCCGCATAGATGGGCCAGCGCCCGCCGCTTTCCCGCGGGCGGTCTTCCTGGCCCTCCTCCTGCGCGTCCAGACCGGCCAGGGCCGCTTCCGCCGCCGCGCGCTCGGCGTCGCGCTTGCTGCGGCCCTCGCCCCGGCCGAGGGTGCGCCCGCCGGCCGAGACGGTCACGTGAAAGACCTGCTCGTGCGCGGGGCCTTGCGCCGCCGCGTCGAAGGTGGGGGTGCTCAGGCCCAGCGCCGTGAGCCGCGCGATCAAGTCTCCCTTGGCGTTCATGTCCAGCAGGGTAACGCGCGGGCCACCCCGCCGCGGGGTATGCTCGGCTCCCGGAAGACAACGTGCCCAGGTTGCCGCCCCCCAGCGGTCCTGACTCCTGCCCGCGCGTGCCCGGAGGCTCCCCATGACCCAGACCGCCCCTGCCGCCCCGCCCCCCAGCCCGACCCGCCCGGAACGCCGCCTGGTCCTGGGCGTTCAGCACGCCATCGCCATGTTCGGCGCGACCGTCCTGGTGCCCATTCTGGTGGGGCTGTCGCCCAGTGTGGCGCTGTTTGCTGCCGGGGTCGCCACCCTGATCTTTCACCTGCTGACCGGCGGGCGCGTGCCGATCTTCCTGGGGTCCAGCTTCGCCTTTATTGCGCCCACCGCACTCGTCGTCAAGGAGTTGGGGCCGGGCGCGGCGGCGGGCGGCCTGATCGCCGCCGGGGTGATGTACCTGCTGTTCAGCGGCCTGGTGAAACTGTTCGGGACCGAGCGGCTGCTGCGTGTCTTTCCCCCGGTGGTCACGGGTCCGGTCATCATCGTGATCGGGCTGGGGCTGTCGAGCGTGGCCGTGAACCAGGCCAAGTCGAACTGGTGGCTGGCACTCGCCACGCTGGTCGCCGCCGTGGTCGCCAGCGTGTATGGGCGCGGCCTGTTCCGTATGATCCCCATTCTGGTGGGTGTGGTAGCCGGGTACCTCGTCGCTCTCGCCACCGGGCAGATTGGCCCGGACGCCCTGGCCGCCATCCGCGCCGCGCCCCTGCTGGGCCTGCCGGACTTTCACGCGCCCGCGCTGGACTGGCGGGCGGTCGCCATCATCGCGCCCGTCGCCGTCGTCACCTTTATCGAGCATGTGGGCGACGTGATCGTGAACGGCCGCGTGGTGGGCCAGAACTTCCTGCAAAACCCCGGCCTGAGCCGCACCCTTTTTGCCGACGGCATCGCCAACATGACCAGCGCCGCGATGGGCGGTCCGGCCGCCACCACCTACGCCGAGAACACGGGCGTGCTGGCGCTGACCCGCGTCTATGACCCCGCCATTCTCCGCATCGGGGCTGTCTTCGCCATCCTGTTCGGCTGCTCGCCCAAGCTGGCCGCCGTGCTGAAAAGCCTGCCGCCGGGGGTGCTGGGCGGCGTGTCCATCCTGCTCTTCGGCATGATCGCCAGCGTGGGCATCCGCACCCTGGCCGAGGCGCGCATCGACTTCGCACACTCGCGGAACCTGATTATCGTGTCGCTGATTCTGGTGCTGGGGTTGGGCGGGGCGTCCTTTCCCATTCACGCGGCGGGGACCACCCTGGAACTGCACGGCATGGCCCTGGCCGCGCTGGTCGGCATCGTGGCGAACCTGCTGCTGCCCGCGCAAAGGGCGGAAGTGGACGGGGAAGGGGAGCCGGAGCGGGTGCTGCACTGACCATTGGGAGGAAGGGGGGCCGCTCTGGGGGAATGGGGCGGCCCCTCTTACAGCACCCCGGCGTAAATCTCCTCCAGCGTCAGCGTCCGGCCCAGGCAGGGGAGGAAGATTTCGCCCTGTCCGGCGAGTTCCGTCAATTCCCACTTGCCGCCCTCACGCCCATAGGCGTACACGCGCCGCTCGGCCTGCTCGACGATCAGGTACGTTTGCAGGGTGGGGAGGGCGGTGTAGGTGGCGTACTTGCCCACGCGGTCATTGCTGGCGGTGCTGCCCGACAGCACTTCCACCAGGAGGCAGGGAGAGGTTTCGTAGTACCTGTCTGGGGCGTCGTGCCCGCAAACAAGCATGACGTCCGGGTAGTAGAACGTGCCGTTGGCATCCATGAACAGCTTCATATCGGCCAGATGCACTCGGCACCCGGCAGCTCTGGCATCCCGGTGAAGGGCGGCAAAGATGTTACCGCTGATGAGGGAATGCGACTGGCTCACGCCCGCCTGCCCGTGCAGTGGATAGACGAACCCGCCCACGTACTCCCGCTTGTATGGGCTTTTCTCCTCGGTGCGGAGATACTCCTCCACGCTCATGCGTTTGAAGGCGGGGTCGCTCATGGGTTAATGGTACAGGGCTGCTGGCGTAGGCTTTGCCCATGCGTCCCCTGTTTCTGGTTGCCCTGCTGCTCTTTGCTCCTGCTGCCCTCGCTGGGGGCGCTGGCCCACGCCCCGGCTTCCCGCTCTCTGCCGGGCAGGTGTGGAAGTTGACAGCCACCCGGAAGGACGGCCTGAGCGTCAGCCTGCAGTTGAAACTCGGTAAGCCGCTTTCAAACGACGCTTCGGGCCAGGTTTACGCCGCAGAAGGGCTAATAGGCGGCGGAAACATCAACTCTTATTCCAAGGAGCGTGGCATAGACGCCACCGTCATTAAACTCAACAGCCTGCGCTGCTTCGCCCAGTTCGCGGCAGGCTCGAACGTCGCCCAGGGCTATCTCCTCTACGGCTCGTCGGAATGGGGGGACGAGCGACTGAGAAAGGCTCAACTCGGCACGGATCTCTCCCGGCGAGCCTTACTGTGGGGACTCAAGCCTCTGAGCGATGGCACCTGCACCCTCCAGCGCATCCGCTAATAGTTCCTACCGCACCCCGCCCTTCCGCCGCCCCCGCGCCTTCTGCCCCGGCACCGTCGCCTGCTTGAACTCCTTGCCCTGAAGCTTGGCCTCGATGGCGCGAATCTGGTCGCGCAGGCTGGCGGCCCGCTCGAAGTCGAGGTCTTCCGAGGCCTGCCACATGTCGAGTTCGAGGTCGGTGAGCTGGGCGGTCAGGGCGTCGCGGTCGTTGCCCAGCTCGGCGGTTCCCTCGGCTTCCGCGATTTCCTCACCGCGAATCACGTCGCGCACGCCCTTGCGGACCGTGGTCGGCGTGATGCCGTGTTCCTCGTTGTAGGCGATCTGCTTCTCGCGGCGGCGGGCCGTTTCCTCCATCGCGGACTGCATCGCGGGCGTCACCGTGTCGGCATACAGCACCACCTCGCCGTTCACATTGCGGGCGGCGCGGCCGATGGTCTGGATCAGGGCGCGTTCCGAGCGCAGGAAGCCGGGCTTATCGGCGTCCAGAATCGCCACCAGCGACACTTCGGGCAGGTCCAGCCCCTCGCGCAGCAGGTTGATGCCCACCAGCACGTCGTAGTGCCCCAGCCGCAGGTCGCGGATGATGACCTGACGCTCCACGGAGTCGATGTCGGAGTGCATGTAGCGCGCCCGCACGCCCTTTTCCAGCAGGTACTCCGTCAGGTCCTCCGACATGCGCTTGGTCAGCGTGGTGACCAGCACGCGCTCGCCCCGCGCCGAGCGTGCCCGGATGCGGCCCAGCAGATCCTCCACCTGGCCCTGGATGGGCTGCATGGACACGGGCGGGTCCACCAGCCCGGTCGGGCGGATGATCTGGTCGGCCACGCTGTCGCTGTGCTCGCGCTCGAAGGGGCCGGGCGTGGCCGACACGAACACGACCTGCCCGGTCTTGCTCATGAACTCGTCGAAGTTCAGGGGCCGGTTGTCCATCGCGGAGGGCAGGCGGAAGCCGTAGTCCACCAGCGTCTGCTTCCTGGCCCGGTCGCCGTTCGCCATTCCGCCAATTTGCGGCACCGTCACGTGCGACTCGTCGATGAAGGTGATGAAGTCGTCCGGGAAGTAGTCCAGCATGGTGTACGGCGTGGCCCCCGGCGCGCGCCCGTCGATGTGCCGCGAGTAGTTCTCGATGCCCGAGCAGTAGCCCAGCACCTTGAGCATCTCCAGGTCGTAGAGGGTGCGTTCTTTGATGCGCTGCGCCTCCAGCAGCTTGCCCACCGACTTGAAGTATTCGAGCCGCTGGTCGAGTTCCTCCTGAATCGTCACGATGGCCCGCTCGATGTTCCCCGCGCTGGACACGTAGTGCTTGGCGGGATAGACGATGGTGGCGTCGAGGTCGCCCAGCTTCTCGCCGGTCAGCGGATGCACCACCTGAATGCGGTCCACGTCGTCGCCCCACAGCTCAATGCGCAGGGGCTGCTCGTCGTAGCTGGGCCAGACCTCAATCGTGTCGCCCTTGGCGCGGAACCGTCCCGCCGCGAGTTCGATGTCGTTGCGCTCGTACTGCATCGTCACCAGGCGGCCCAGAATCTCGTCGCGGCTCACCTTCTCGCCCACCTTCAGAATCAGGTTCAGCGCGCGGTACTCGGCGGGGTCGCCCAGGCCGTAGATGCACGACACCGACGCCACCACGATGGTGTCCCGCCGCGTCAGCAGGCTGCGGGTGGTGGAGTGGCGCAGGCGCTCGATCTCCTGGTTGATGGCCGCATCCTTTTCGATGAACAGGTCCTTGCCCGGCACATACGCTTCGGGCTGGTAGTAGTCGTAGTAACTGATGAAGAACTCGACCGCTGCATCGGGAAAGAACTCGCGGAACTCGGAGGCGAGCTGGGCGGTGAGAATCTTGTTGGGGGCCATGATCAGGGCGGGGCGGCCGGTTTCCTCAATGACTTTCGCCATGGAGTATGTTTTGCCCGTACCTGTCGCTCCTAATAATGTCTGGAACCGAAGCCCCGACTCCAGCCCGTCCACCAGGCTGCGAATGGCGGTCGGCTGGTCGCCGGACGGTGTGAAGTCGGACTTGACCCTGAGCATCCTTCCAGTTTACGCCTACAGCGTAAGGGGAAGGTAAGCGGGATGGCGGAGGGACAGCGAGGTTCACTGCACGGCGGAGGCGAACCAGGCGTGGGCTGCCCCCTCCCGTATCAGGTTCCGCAGGGGAAAGGGTTCCAATTGCCGGACGTCCAGTTGTCCCAGCGGCACCCAGTCGAACGACAGATGCGCCTCCTGTGACGCCACGGGGAGGTCGTGCCGGAGCTGGGGCGAACAGGCAGAGAAGAGGTGATTGAGTTCGTGGTGCTTCTGTCCCTGCTGATCCGTCCACCAGAACTCCACGACCCCCAGAAATCTGCCTACCTCTACGCTGAGGCCCAGTTCTTCGGAGAGTTCGCGGGCGAGGGCCGCCTGCATCCCCTCGCCGGGTTCGATATGTCCTCCGGGCAAAAAGGTATGGCCGAAGCCGCGCGCTTGGGCGACCAGCACATGCCCGGCGTCCTGAATGACAGCGCGGGCAAGGAGGTGGGTTTTCATGGGCGGTGTCCCTCTCTTTGTTTTTCGGCGGACGCCCCAACATCGTCGCTCCCTGGGATGCCTTGTGGGCTGGCGGTTTCTTCCGCCGGCCCGCCATAGCTGTTCTGCACCGTATTCAGCCAGGCCCGCACTTCTCGGTCGCTTCTCAGGATGACCAGATCTAAGGGTCTATGCTCAGTCACCCGCTCAAGCATTGCCGTCACCTTTTTGGGGAAGTGCCAGGTATAAAGGAGAAAATCCCAACCCGGCCAGCGGGGGCGTGTTCCAGCAAAGTGGGGATGCCGTCCTGACAGCTCGCGCCGCAACACGCGCCACAGACAGAGTTCACGCGGTGGTACCAGAAAAAGCACGGTGTCTGCCCGCGCTGCCCTCATGGCGATGGTGCTGTTGTAGTTGCCGTCCATGATCCAGTCGTCGCCGTCCAGCGCATCTTGTAACCGCTGTTGCCAGACGCTGCGGGCGACTTCCTGTTGGCCCAGTTGCTCCTTTTCCCAGTACAGGTCGTCCAGATGGATCAGCGGCAGGCCTGTTCTCGCCGCCAGCCCCTTTGCCAGGGTGCTTTTGCCCGCGCCCGGGCTGCCGATGATCAGGACACGTTGCATGGGGGGCAGGATAGGGAGGTGGGGACCGGGCGGGAATGCGTCAGATGGCGGAGAAGGGCGGGGTGCAGAAAGGTTGCCGCCTTTTGGCAACCTCTCCGAGCGAAGCGAGAAGCGCAACAATGGCGGCGCGCAGTGGAGTGGACACCTGAGACCTGCGGCAACGCAACGGAGCGCCGCCCTAGAGTCTGTGCATGCTGACTCTGGCTCTCCGCCAAGACCTTATCCAGCGACTCCGGAAGGCGCTTGAGGCCCGACCCTTCGTGAATGCGATGTGGCTGGAAGGGGCCGACGCCCTGGGCAAAGTGGATGCGTATTCCGACCTTGACCTGTGGCTGGACGTGAGTGCCGGGCAGGAGGAGGGAACCTTCCAGGTGGTGGGGACGGTCCTCCAGGCTTTCGGTTCACTGGATGTAGCGCAGGAAAGATCGCACCCTGACCCCCTGGTCCAGCAACGGTTCTACCGTTCGTCAGGTCTGCCGCCCTTTCTGTTCGTGGATGTGTGTGTGCAGACGCAGGGGCGGGACGTGGTATTCGGCCCGGCAGACGCTTTCCTGCCCCTGTTTGATAGAGCCGGAGTTTTGCGACGCGAAGCGTCCACGCTGTTGAATCTGGGGGCGGAAGTCCGGGCCATTCTGAACCAGCGATGGCGGCACCTCCTGGTGGAGAAGGAGCTTCAGCGCGAACACCTACTGGAAGCACTGGCGTACTACCACCGGGAAGTGTTGGAGCCGCTGGTCCACCTCCTCCGATTGCGTTACTGCCCAGGGAAGCCTGGGTACGGACTCAAGCACATTTCTACTGATTTGCCCGCTGACGACCTTCGACGCCTCGAAGCCCTCTATGCCCTGACAAAACCCAAGGAATTGCGTGAGGGCGTGCGACAGGTGAACAGGTGGTTGGACCAGTTGACCCAGGAATGGCCCTGACTGCTCACCCCCCCGCCTGCCCCCCCAGTGCCTCCTGCGCCACCCTCAGGAAGGCGCGGACGATGGGATGCTCGTCTTCCTCGTCCCGCCGCCACGCGGCCACGATGTCAATCAGGGGAGCGTCCTCCAGCGGGCGGTACACCACGCCGGGCAGCGAGAGGCGCTCGAAGAACTGGATGGGCAGGAACACGCCGACCCCCGCCGCGACCAGCGACAGCAGGGTGGGAATCTCGATGGCCTCCTGCACGACGTTGGGTGTAAAGCCCGCGCCAGAGCACCAGCGCATGACCTGATCGAAATAGGTGGCGCGCAGGTGGCGGGGAAAGAACACGAAGCGCTCGTCTCTCAGGTCGCCAATGCGCAGCCGACGTTTGCGGGCCATCTCATGCCCGGCGGGGAGGGCCGCCACCAGCGGTTGCCGCCAGAGGGGCTGCGTATCCAGTCCGGGGTCGCGCACGGGCAGCAGCAGCAGGCCCACGTCGATCTGCCCGCCGCGCAGCGCCGCCTCCTGTTCCTGGGCGGTCAGTTCGCGCAGGTCCACGCTGACGTTCGGGTACAGCTCCCGGAAGGCCCGCACGATTTCCGGCAGGCCCCCGAAGGCCAGGCCGCTCACGAAGCCCACCGTCAGCCGCCCGACCTCGCCCCGCGCCGCCCGCCGCGCCCGCTCCACCGTCTGCGCCGCCTGCGCCAGCGTCTCCCGCGCCCCCACCAGAAACTCGCGCCCCGCCGGGGTCAGTTGCACCCGCCGGGTGGTCCGCAGCACCAGCGGCACGCCCACCTCGTCCTCCAGGTTCTTGATCGAGTTGCTGAGCGCCTGCTGCACCACGAACACACGCTCGGCGGCCCGCCCGAAGTGTTCTTCCTCGGCCAGCGCGACGAAATGACGGAGGTGACGCAGTTCCATGCGGGGTCCTTTCCGGGAGGCAGTGCGCGGTGCGCAGGACGCGGTGCGCGGTGAGGGCTGGGCTTCAGAAGTCAGAAGAGGAAGGAGAGGGAAGAGCTATGGCCTTTCCGCTTTTCCCGCGCACCGCGCACTGCCTCCCGCGCACCCTCCCCACCCTGCCACACTCACCAGCCTGGATGGTGAATTGCCTCATTCTGGCTGTTGGAAGCAGTGAATGGTGGGGCATACACTACAGGCATGACAAAAACGCCACCGCGCACGGGGCTGTCTCCGCAGGAGCGTGAGCAGCTCAACTCCGTGGAGACGCAGGAATGGCTCGACTCGCTGGCCTACGTGCTGGCGAACGCGGGCGACGACCGGGCCGCGCAACTGCTCGAAGACCTCGACCACTACGCCTACTTTCACGGCGCGCCGATCCTGTTCAAGCAGAACACGCCCTACATCAACACGATTGACGTGGAGGCGCAGCCGGAGTACCCCGGCAATCTGGAGCTGGAGCGCAAGATTCGCAACGCCGTGCGCTGGAACGCCGTGGCGATGGTGCTGCGGGCCAACAAGCGGGCGGAGGGCATCGGCGGCCACCTCGCCACCTACGCCTCCTCGGCCGAGCTGTACGAGGTGGGCTTCAACCACTTCTTCCGCGGGCACGGCGCGGGGCAAGACCGCGACCTGATCTTCTTCCAGGGCCACGCCAGCCCCGGCATCTACGCCCGCTCCTTCCTGGAGGGCCGCTTCAGCGAGGCGCAGATGAACAACTTCCGCCGGGAACTCAGCCCCGACGGCCCCGGCCTCAGCTCCTACCCGCACCCCTGGCTGATGCCGCACTACTGGGAATTCCCTACCGTCAGCATGGGCCTCGGCCCCATTCAGGCGATCTACCAGGCGCGCTACATCAAGTACCTCGAAAACCGCGGCCTCAAGGCCAAGGGGGACGCCAAGGTCTGGGCCTTCCTGGGCGACGGCGAGATGGACGAGCCGCAGTCGGTGGGCGCGCTGCGCTTTGCCGCCTACGAGAACCTCGACAACATCGTCTTCGTGCTGAACGCCAACCTCCAGCGCCTCGACGGGCCGGTGCGCGCCAACTCCAAGGTGATTCAGGAGTTCGAGGCGCTGTTCCGCGGTGCGGGCTGGAACGTCATCAAGGTCGTGTGGGACTCCAAGTGGGACGAGCTGCTCGCCAAGGACTACAACGGGGCCATCGTCAAGCGCTTCGAGGCGCTGGTGGACGGCGAGTCGCAGCGCTACGCGGCCTTCGGCGGCAAGGAACTGCGCGAGAAGTTCTTCAACACGCCCGAACTCCAGGCCCTGATCGAGGGCTGGACCGACGCCGACCTCGAACTGCTCAACCGTGGCGGCCACGATGTCAAGAAGGTGTACGCCGCCTACAAGGCCGCCGTCGAGCACAAGGGCAGCCCCACCGTCATCATCGCGCGCACGGTGAAGGGGTACGGCCTGGGCGAGACGGCGCAGGCGCGCAACGTGGCCCACCAGGTCAAGAAGCTCGACTTCCACGCGATGAAGGACCTGCGCGACCTGCTGGAACTGCCCCTGACCGACGAGCAGGTCGAGCATCTGGAGTACTACAACCCCGGCCCCGACAGCCCGGAGATCAAGTACATGCTGGAGCGCCGCGCGGCGCTGGGCGGCTTCGTGCCCGAGCGTATCGTCGAGTACCCCCGCCCCACCGTCCCCACCGGCGAGTTCTACGAGGAATTCGCGGCGGGCAGCAAGGGCCGCGCGGTCAGCACCACCATGGCCGCCGTGCAGATCATGAGCAAGCTGCTGCGCGACAAGGAAATCGGCAAGCTGATCGTGCCCCTCGTGCCCGACGAGGCCCGCACCTTCGGCATGGACGCGCTGGTGCCGCGCATCGGCATCTACTCCCCGCGCGGGCAGACCTACACGCCGGTCGATTCCGGCAGCCTGATGGTCTACAAGGAAGCCGTGGACGGCCAGATGCTGGAAGAGGGCCTGACGGAAGACGGCGCGATGTCCTCGTGGATCGCCGCCGCCACCGCCTACGCGAACCACGGCGTGCCCACCATTCCCTTCTACGTCTTCTACTCGATGTTCGGCATGCAGCGCATTGGCGATCTGGTGTGGGCCGCTGCCGACCAGCGCGCCCGCGGCTTCCTGTTCGGCGCGACGGCGGGCCGCACCACCCTGGCGGGCGAGGGGTTGCAGCACCAGGACGGCAACAGCCTGCTCCAGGCCTACGTGGTGCCCAACCTCAAGGTGTACGACCCGGCCTTCGCCTACGAACTCGCCGTGATTGTCGAGGCGGGCATCCAGCGCATGTACGTGGACGGCATCGACGAGTTCTACTACGTCACCATCGACAACGAGAACGAGGTGCAGCCGCCCATGCCGGAGGATGGCCGCAGCCACGACGAGATCCGTGACGGCATTATCCGGGGCATGTACCGCTTCCAGGCCAGCGCGGCAGCGTCTGAAGGCAAGGGAAAGGCCAAGCTGCGCGCGCAGATTCTCGCCAGCGGCCCCGCGATGGGAGCGGCCCTCGACGCCGTGCAGAAGCTCGAAGCCTACGGCGTGGCCGCCGACGTGTGGAGCGTGACCAGTTACAAGGAACTCCACCAGGACGCGCTGGCGGTGCAGCGCCACAACATGCTGCACCCCACTGACCAACCCCGTGTGAGCTACGTGGCGGGGCAGCTCAGCGCGGAGAACGCCCCCGGCGTGCTGATCAGCGTGAGCGACTACGTGAAGCTGGGCGCGGACGGCCTGAACGGGCACCTCGACCGCAAGCTCTGGACGCTGGGCACCGACGGTTTTGGCCGTTCGGAAGACCGCGCCGAACTGCGCGACTTCTTCGAGGTGGACAGCCGGCACGTGGTGCTCGCCACGCTGTACGCCCTCCAGCGCGACGGCAAGGTGAAGGGGGACGTGGTGGCGAAGGCCCTGGCGGACCTCGGGATCGACCCGGAGCGCGAAGCGCCGGTGTTGCGTTAACCGGCAGATGGCAGAAGGCTAAAGGCAGAAGGGGAAAAGCCGCTTTAGCTTGAGCCTGTCCGGGCCTTTTGCCTTCTGCTTTCCGCCTTCTGCATTCCAAAGGAGCCACTTATGGCCACAGAACTGAAATTGCCCGACGTGGGCGACAACATCGAACAGGGCACCGTCGTGACGGTTCTCGTCAACCCTGGGGACCAGATTGCCGAGGGGCAACCTGTTATCGAGATCGAGACGGACAAGGCGGTCGTCGAGGTGCCCGCCAGTCAGGGCGGCACGGTCGAGGCCCTGGGCGTGAAGGTGGGCGACACGGTGAAGGTGGGCGGCACGATTCTGACGCTGGCGGGGGGTGGGGCAGCCCCGGCAGGGCAGGACGCTACCCAGCCACCCGCGCCCGGCACTGTCCCGGCGTCCCCGTCGGCCGAGCCGGAAAGCACGGCGGTCGCGCCTGACCCGGCCACCGCCAACCGGGTCGCGCAGGAGCAGCAGGCCGCGCAGAAGGCGCAGGCGGCTTCCGGGGGTCAGCCCACTGCTACCCCCGCGCCAGCCAGTGCCACTCCAGCCAGCGGTGCCCAGGTTACCCTCCCCGACGTGGGCGACAACATCTCCCAGGGCACGGTCGTGACGGTGCTGGTCAAGCCCGGCGACCAGATTGCCGAGGGGCAACCCGTCATCGAGATCGAGACGGACAAGGCGGTCGTCGAGGTGCCCGCCAACGCGGGCGGGACTGTGCAGGACGTGCGGGTACAGGTGGGGGACACGGTGGCGGTAGGTGGCGTGATTCTGACGCTGGCGGGCCAGGCAGGAACGGCACAGGCAGGAGCCGCACAGGGCGGCCAGCCGGGAACCGCGCAGGCTCCCGCTGCCGAGCCGGACAGTGCACCTGTGGCCGCTGACGCCAGCACCGCCAACCGGGTCGCGCAGGCCCAGCAGGAGGCGCAGAAGGCGCAGGCTTCCGGCACGGTGACGGCTCCGACGGCCCCGACCCAGGCTCCCGGTGCCCAGCGCCCCTACGACACCCAGACCTACGATGGCCGCCCGGTGATTCCCGCCGCGCCCAGCGTGCGCCGCCTGGCCCGCGAAATGCACGTGGACATCCACGACGTTCATGGCACCGGCATCGCCGGACGCATCAGCGAGGAGGACGTGCGCCGGGCGGCGGGGACGCCCAGTGTCGCGGCGACCAGCGTCCAGCCGCCAGCGGCCAGCAGTCCGGCGGCGGCCGCTCCGGCTCCCGCCGTGGCTGCCCAGCCCCTCCCCAACTTCGAGAAGTGGGGCCAGGTGCGCCGCGAGGACATGAGCGGCATCCGCAAGGCCACGGTACGCTCGATGACCCAGTCGTGGACCACCATCCCGATGGTCACGCACTTCGACAAGGCCGACGTGACCCGCATGGAGGAGACCCGCAAGGCGTTCGCCGCGCGGGTGGAGAAGGCGGGCGGCAAGCTCACCCTGACCCACATCCTGATGAAGGTCGTGGCGAACGCCCTGCGCAAGTTCCCCAAGTTCGGCGCGAGCCTCGACCTGGCGGCGCAGCAGGTGATTTACAAGGACTACGTGAACCTGGGCGTGGCCGTGGACACCCCCCAGGGCCTGCTGGTGCCCGTGCTGAAGGACGCCGACCGCAAGAGCATCACCGAGATCGTGCTGGAGCTGGGCGAGCTGTCGGCCAGGGCGCGCGACCGCAAGCTCAAGCCCGACGAGATGCAGGGGGCGACCTTTACCATCTCCAACCTGGGCGGCATCGGCGGGACCGGCTTCACGCCCATCGTGAACGCGCCCGAGGTTGCCATCCTGGGCGTGTCGCGCGGCGGCATCGAGCCGGTGTGGAACCGGGAAACGGGGAGCTTCGAACCGCGCAACATGCTGCCCCTCTCGCTCACCTACGACCACCGTCTGATCGACGGCGCAGATGCGGCCCGCTTCCTGCGCTCCATCTGCGAGTCGCTGGAAGATCCGTTCCTGATCTCGCTCTGAGCGGCCAGCCGCCAGCTTCGAGCAGCCAGCAAAAAAGTCCCCGCCCATGTGGTGGGGGCTTTCTGCTAGCCGCTTCTCTCGCGGCAGCAAAAAGCCGCCCTCACTCTGGAAGGCGGCTGATGGGGTGCAGCTTACAGTGGCTTGTCGGTATCGCCCGCGACCTCGGCCTTGATTTCGGGGGGGGTTCCGGGAAGCAGGTCGCCGGGCTGCTCGCGGACGTGGGGCGTGACTTCCTTGCTGGGGGGGATATAGCCGGCGTTGGGGTCGCGCACCTCGACCTCGGTTTCCTGGGCGGTCGCCATGCTGGAGGTCACGCCCATGCCGATAGCGACCGGGGCGACCAGGTCCATCGGCGCGGCCGTGTCCACACCCACGCCCGCCACGGTCTGCGCGCCGGCGAACTCGGGAGTTCCCTGAAGCGCCTGCTCCATCTGCTGTGGGTCGCGGGTGGCAAGGCGGTCGAACTGCCCGGTGACTTCCTTGGGGTCCTGGGACTGGACCGGCTGGTACTCCTGCTGGTCAGCGCTGCCCACCCGGTCCTCGGCGGGCGTGGTGGTGTAGTGCTCGACGTGAACGTCCTTGGGGTCCGGCATCTGGTAGCCGGTCTTGTAGTCGGGGGTGCCGGTCAGCTCGTTGACCTGTTCGCCGTCGGCGGGCGCACGGTCGGGCTTGCCGTCTCGCAGGGGGTCAGTCATGCCTCAGTCTCCCGCGTGGGCGGGGGCGGCGCATTCCGGCTTTCTTCAGGGTCGTGCGGGGGCGCACTCAGAATGTCCAGCACGGCCTGGTGCCCCTCCTCGCGGGCCAGGGCGGCCGCGTCCTGTCCGTCTTCCGTGGTAGCCGCCGGGTCAGCCCCGGCCGCCAGCAACGCCTCCACGAGCCGCGTGTTGCCGTTCTGCGCCGCGCTCATCAGTGGGGTGAAGCCGCCGTGCTGGGCCGCGTTCACGTCCGCACCCGCCGCCAGCAGCCGCAGCGCCAGCGGGGTGTGGTCGCCTGCCACGGCGGAATGCAGCGGCTGAACCCGCATGGCGTTCGTGCTGGGGCGGTTTACTTCGGCCCCGCGGGCCAGCAGCTCGGCCGCCACCTCCTCATGCCCGAAGAAGGCGGCCAGCCCGAGCAGCGTGAAGCCGTCCGGGCTGAAGGTGTCCAGCAGATCGGGCCGCGCGTCCAGATGCTCCCGCAGCACCGCGAGCTGGCCGGTGGCCGCCGCCTCGAACACACTCAGCGGCGCACCCGCTTCCAGCAGCAGGCGCAGAACCTCGGGCCGCCGGTAGTAGGTGGCAAACAGCACGGGGGAGAGGCCGGTCGGGCTGACTGCCGTCAGGAGGCGCGGCTCGGCCGTGACCAGGAGGCGCACGCCTTCCAGGTTGTTGGCATGAATGGCCTGAAACAGGTCCGTGGCAGCGTCGGAGGTCATGGGAACAGGGTACGCGGGAAAGCCTGGAGGGCGTCCGGCAGGCTGAAGCGGCCACCTACCCCCGCTGGAAAGTCCAGCGCCTGCACCACGGCACCGACAGGAATGGGGCCGTAAACATGTGGATAGAAGCGGCCGCTGTCTTCGAACTCCTCGTCCCTGACCGGCACGGTGAGGCGCTGACGGTCAATCAGCAGCACCACCAGGCCAGCTTGTCCGGCAAAGTGCGCGTTGGCGACCGCGAGAAGCTGCTCCTCGGTTGGGGTCGAGCAGTGAATGTACCCATCCGTCATCAGGCTGGGATGGATGTATTGCCCGGCCTGATGCGCTTCCTGCCAGGCTGCCCCAGTGGTGATATGCGCGATAAGAGCCACCCGGCCCTCAGTTCCTCGCCCGCACCACCACGGCAATCCCCATGCCGCCGCCGATGCACAGGCTCGCCACGCCCGTTTCCTTGCCCAGCCGGCGCAGGGCGTGAATCAGCGTGACCAGCACGCGCGCGCCCGAAGCGCCGATGGGGTGGCCCAGCGCAATCGCGCCGCCCGTCACGTTCACCTGCGCGGGGTCGGCCCCGAGGTCGCGCACCACGGCGAGGCTCTGGGCGGCGAAGGCCTCGTTCAGCTCCAGCAGGTCCACGTCACTCATGGTCATGCCGGCCTTTTCGAGCGCGATAGGCACGGCCTTGGCGGGGCCGATGCCCATGACTTTGGGGTCCACGCCAATAGCGGCGTAACTGGCAATCTCGGCCAGGATGGGGAGGCCGTTGGCCTGCGCGTAAGCCTCGGTGGTCACAGTCAGCATGGCCGCGCCGTCGTTGAGGCCGCTGGCGTTCCCGGCGGTCACGGTGCCGCCGTCCTTTTTGAAGGCGGGCTTGAGTTTGGCGAGGGCATCCAGGGTGGAGGCGCGGGGATGCTCGTCCTGCGTGAAGAGGGTCGGCCCCTTCTTTCCGGGCACCTCCACCGGCACTATCTCGCTCTGGAAGTGCCCGGCCTCGATGGCCTGTGCGGCGCGCTGCTGGCTCTCGTGGGCGAAGGCGTCCTGCTCCTCGCGCGTGAGGCCCCAATGCGCGGCGATGTTCTCGGCGGTCATGCCCATGTGGTAGTCGTTGAACACGTCCGTCAGGCCGTCCACCAGAATGGAGTCGAGGGCCTGTGCATGGCCCAGGCGGTAGCCCTTGCGTGCGCCGGGCAGCAGGTAGGGGGCGCGGCTCATGCTCTCGGTGCCGCCCGCCAGATAGAGCCGCCCATCACCCGCCCGCAGCCCCTGCGCCGCGCTGATGATGGCCTGGAGGCCCGAGCCGCACACCCGGTTCACCGTCAGGCCCGGCACGTGGTCCGCCAGCCCGGACTTGATGGCAATCTGTCGCGCCACGTTCATACCCTGCCCCGCCTGAAGCACGTTCCCGACAATCACGTCGGCCACGTCGTTGCCATTCACACCGTCCAGAACGGCCCTCGCCGCTGTCACGCCCAGGTCGGCCGCGCTCACGTCCGCCAGCGAACCGAGAAAGCTGCCGATGGGCGTGCGCCGCGCCGCCGTGATGACCAGAGTTTCCATGCGCGCAGTCTAGCGGGGAGGGGCAGGTGCGCCGTGACACCCCGCGTCACCGTTTCCGGAACGCCGCCGGTCCTTTACGCTGCCCCCATGACCCGCCCCACCCCGGAGGCCCGCCGCGCCTATCCCTACCACCACCCCACCCCCACCCGCTGGGCCGACAACGATATGTACGGGCACGTCAACAACGTCACCTACTACGCCTACTTCGACACGGCCGTGAACGCCTATCTCGCCGCTCGGGGGGCGCTGGACCTTCAGGCAGGTGCGGTTATCGGCCTGGTGGTGGAAACGGGCTGCGCGTTCTTCGCCCCGGCGGCCTTTCCGGAGATGCTGGGCGTCGGCGTGCGGGTCGCCCACCTGGGCCGCAGCAGCGTGCGCTACGAGCTGGCGGTGTTCCGGGAAGGGGAGGAGACGGCCTGCGCGCAGGGGCACTTCGTTCACGTGTACGTGGACCGGGAAACGCGCCGCCCGGTGGAACTGCCGGGGGTGCTGCGGGCCGCGCTGGAGGGGCTGCGGGTCTAGTCGCCTTTTCGCCCTGCGCGCCACACCAGCAGCATCAGCAGGGGTTGCAGGGGCAGACGCGCCCACAGGCCCCAGGTGGGCAGCGGCCGGAAGCGTTCCGCGTGCTGCGCCATATACACGTTCGCCGGGAAGACCGCCACCAGCAGGGCCAGCAGGCCCCAGCGGGCGGCAGGCCGGGTGGCTGGATGCAGCAGCCCCAGCCCGCCCGCGAGTTCCGCCGCGCCGCTCAGCAGGGTGGCGGTGCGGGCAGGCAGCGGCAGCCCTGGCGGCACGATGCGGTCAAAAGGTTCCGGCCGGACAAAATGCAGGACGCCCGCCCCGACAAACAGGGCCGCGAGCAGCAGCACGCCCGGCGTCGGCTTCTGGAGTTCTGGCATACGTTCTCCCTCTGCGGCAGCAGAAAGGGCCGGACCTCTCGCCCGACCCTTCTGTGATGGCTGCGTTCAGCCCTGGTTGGTGGCGGGCACGTTGCGCGCCTGCTCCACGTCCCGCTCTTCCTTGCGGTCGTCGTGTTCGGTGTTGCGGGCGGCCTTCGCCTCGCGGTCGTTCACGCCCTTGAAGGAAGGCTGGTGGCCGTCCTCGATATCGTGGACTTCCTTCTTGTTGCGATCGAACTCGTCGGGGAGGCTGGTGTGGCCCTTGTTCTTGTCGTCCTTGTCCGGCATGGCCCGAGCCTGACAGCCTTTGCCCCCGCCCATACGAGCGGAGGCTGAAGCCGGATTTACAAATGAAGAGGTGGTGAAGTCAGGCGGGCGGTGCGAGATAAACGTGCATCAGGGGATACTCACCTCGTGCGTCCCGCCACCCGGCCTGCTGGGTCGCCACTCTCCGCCACCCCTCCCGCTCGTACAGGCGGACGGCGGCCCCAGCCTGCGCCGCGACTTCCAGCGCCACGCGCCAGCCCCTCGCACGTGCGAAAGCCAGGGCCTCCGCTAGCAGCGCCGCGCCTGCCCCGATGCCGCGTCCCGCCGGGGCCACGAACAGGCGGCCCACGTAAGCCACCCCGTCCGGGCGAAGCTGTTCCGCCCACATCCAGGCGGGCGCGTCCTGACTCCCCCGGCGCAGCAGGACGTGCCCCCGGACCTCGCCAGTTGCGGCCACGGCAACCCAGGCGGCCTGTTCGCCCGGCGGGGTCAGCCAGGCGGCCGGGTCGTCCGGCCAGCGCGAGGGATAGCCGTCGGCGGCGTACACCTGCCGCAGCGCAGTCACGCAGGCGGGCAGGTCCTCAGGCTGGCGGCGGCGGATCACAGGCGGGGCAGGGTCACGCCGGTCTGCTTCTGGTACTTGCCCTGGCGGTCGCCGTACGTGACCTCGGGCCGCTCGCCCTCGAAAAAGAGCAGCTGGACACAGCCCTCGAAGGCGTACATCTTGGCGGGCAGGGGCGTGGTGTTGCTGAATTCCAGCGTGACGTGGCCTTCCCAGCCCGGTTCCAGCGGCGTGACGTTGGCGACGATGCCCACGCGGGCGTACGTGCTTTTGCCCAGCGCCACCACCATCACGTTTTCCGGAATCCGCATGTATTCCACACTTCGCGCCAGGATGAAACTATTGGGCGGAATGATGATCTCGGGGGCCTGGATGTCGATAAAGGCCCGCTCGTCGAAGGCCTTGGGGTCCACGATGGTGTTGCCGTGCGCGTTGGTAAAGACCTTCCACTCGTCGGCGCAGCGCAGGTCGTAGCCGAAGCTCGAAAGGCCGTAGCTGATGACGTGGCCGTTTTCCGCCGTGCGCACCAGGCGGTCCTCGAAGGGGTCGATCATGCCACTTTGCGCGAGTTCGCGGATGCGCCAGTCCGGGAGGATGCTCATGGGCCGCATGCTAGCGGGCGGAACGTGGGGCGGTAGGCTGGCCGGTATGAGGGTGGCCGTTATCAGTGACGTGCATGGCAACGCCTTTGCGCTGGAGGCGGTGCTGCGGGACCTCCAAGCCGCCGCGCCCGACCTGACGGTCAATCTGGGCGATCAGGTCGAGGGGTCCGCCGACCCGGCGCGGGCCGCCGCCCGGCAACGGGACCTCGCGCGGGCGGGGGCGGTGGAGGTGCGCGGCAACAACGAGGAGCGGTTCTGGCCGGGTGGGCGGCGCTCACCGCTGGCGCGCGAGTACGGCGCGTGGCTGGAGACACAACTGGACGCGCCGGAGCGGGCACGCCTGGCCGCCCTGCCCCTCACGGCGCGGGCGCTGGACGGGGCACTCTTTGCCTGTCACGGCACCCCTGAGAGTGCCTGGGACAGCCTGCTGTGGGTCTGGCAGCCGGATGGCGCGGGCGGCGGCTTCTACCGGGCGCGCGAACCCCGCGAGCTGTGCGCGCTGGTCGGGCCGCTGGGGGCAGAGGTCGTGCTGTGCGGCCACACCCACCGCCCCGGCGCGACCCGGGTGGGCGACACGCTGGTGGTGAACGCGGGCGCGGTCAGCGACCAGGTGGACGGCGACCCCCGTGCCCGCTGGACCCTGCTGATGCGCGGGCCGGGAGGCTGGAGCGTAGACTTCCGCGCCGTGCCCTACGACATCGAGGCCGCCGTGCGATGGTCGGAGCAACACAGTCCCTTCGGGGAGGGCGAGGGCCGCCTCCTGCACTCGGGCACCTTTGCCGGGCGGGGTGAGGAGGGCTAGCTGAAAAAATGCGCCCCCGGTCAGGTGTCGGGAAGCGCGGGGGTTAGGTTGTGGGGGCCTCATACCAACTTCAGGTGAGTCGTAGACGAACCCGAGCGGACTTGCAAAGCTGCGGAGCAGAGCGAGAAGAAGAAAAGACCGGCTTGCGGCGATGGACCATGAGCGAGTCCGCCTACGTTGCTCGCGGCAAGAAAGGCGAAGGGCCGCCCCTGAGCCTGTGGCCTTACAGAACATCCGGTGTTTTGTCCGGATGTTCTGGAATCAGAGCAAGTTGGTATCAGCCCTTCAGCTTCTGCGTGACCTCGACCAGTCGCCGAGCCTGGTGGCGGATGGTGTCGCGGTCCGCCTCGCTGAGCGGCTGGCCGTTCGCGGTCACGCTGGCCCCGTAGGGATTGCCGCCCGAGGCGAAGATGGCCGGGTCGGTGTAGCCGGGGGGCACCAGAATCGCACCCCAGTGCATCGCGGTGATGTAGAGGGTCTGGAGGGTGGTTTCCTGCCCGCCGTTGGGGTTCTGCGCGCTGGTCATGGCGCTGAAGGTCTTGTTGGCGAGCGCGCCGGTCGCCCACAGCCCGCCCAGGGTGTCGATGTAGGCGCGAATCTGGCTGGCCGCGCCGCCGAACCGGGTGGGGCTGCTGAACAGGATGGCGTCGGCGTTCTCCAGGTCCGCGGGCGTGGCCTCGGGGATATGGGCCGTGCGCTCCTGCTGGGCCTTCCAGGCGTCCTGGCCGTTGACCACCTCCTGCGGGGCCGTCTCGCGGGCCTTCACGATGCGGACCTCTGCCCCGGCCTCGCGGGCCGCCTCGGCCGCCACCTCGGCCATCTGGTGGTTGGTGCCGTAGGTGGAGTAGTAGACGATGGTGAGTCGGACCGGACTGGAGTTCGTCATACCGGCACAGTACACGCCCGTTCCAATTTATTCAACATTAAACAATTTGGGGATTCATTGAGTAAAAGCACACTCTGTTCGGGGAACGAAAAGAGCCGGGACGCTCTGGCCCCGGCTCCCGGTGCGGTTGGAATCCGTATCAGACCCGGATGGTGACGCGCGCCCCGTCGTCTTCCAAGTGGACGGTGTCGATAAAGCGCACCACCCGGCTGGCGTAGCCCATCACCAGCGTGTGGGTGCGGGCACCGCCGCCGAAGCGCCGCACACCGCTGAGCAGCTCGCCGTAGGTGATGCCGGTCGCGCTGAAGACCATCTGGCTGCCCGAGGCCAGCTCTTCGGTCCGGTACACCCGGTTCTCGTCCACGCCCATCGCCTGGAAGCGCTCGCGCATGGCGTCGTCCTCCGCGATGAAGCGGCCCTGGATCTCGGCCCCCAGGCACTTCATGGCCGCTGCCGACAGCACCCCTTCCGGCGCGCCGCCCGACCCCATCAGCGCGTGGACGCCCGTGCCGCGCACGCCGACCGCGAGGCTGGCGACCACGTCGCCGTCGCCGATCAGCTTGACGCGCGCCCCCGCCGCCCGCACCCGCCGGATCAGGTCGGCGTGCCGCTCGCGGTCCAGAATCGTGACCAGCAGGTCTTCCACGCCGCGGTCCAGGCTCTGCGCCAGGGCCGCCAGGTTGGCCTCCACCGGCCATTCCAGGTGGACGCGGCCCGCGGCGGGGGGCGGCACGACCAGTTTTTCCATGTAGCAGTCGGGCGCGTGCATCAGGCCGCCCTTCTCGCTGAGGGCAATCACGGCCAGGCCGTTGGGCAGCCCCTTGGCGGTCACGCTGGTGCCCTCCACCGGGTCCACGGCGATGTCCACCTCGTACTGCCCCTGCCCCAGCGTCTCGCCGATGTACAGCATGGGGGCCTCGTCCATCTCGCCCTCACCGATCACCACCGTGCCGCGGATGTCCAGCGTGTTCAGCAGTTCGCGCATGGCCTCGGTGCCCGCGCCGTCCACCGCGTTCTTGTCGCCCATGCCGACCCAGCGGCTGGCCGCCAGCGCCGCGCCCTCGGTGACCCGCGCCGTTTCCAGCACCAGCGCGTGCTCGAAGTTGTCCGTTCTGGCCGCTGTTCCCGGCCCCTTGCCTTTGCCCGTCATACCCAGGACCGTACCACGCCGGGGCCGAAAATGGCCGCTGGCAACGGTTCCATACGTCACCTGGGCGGGGTCAGGTGGCAGGTCCGTCGGCCCAGATCAGCACCCAGGCTTCCCGCTCGCCCAGCCGTTCCAATGCGGCCAGCCGGTGGTTGCCGTCCCGGACCGACAGGCCATCGGGTCGCCGCTGGACGATAAGCGGCGCGCAGCGGCCCCCGCTTTCCAGAAAGGCAGCCAGCGCCCCCACCCGCGCGTTTCACCGTTCGGGCGGCTCCACGTACTCCAGGTGCGGTTCTGGCCCGCAGGAGCGCCGCAGCGTTCCCAGCGGCGGGGGGCCAGCCGCAAGCCGTCCGCCAGCGGAAGATTGCCGCCGGGTTGCCGCAGGTGCGCGTCCACCCAGCCCGCCAGTTCGCCCCGGCGGGCGGCCCCGGCGACCTCCTCCAGCCCGAAGAATCGTGCCGCCCGCCTCACCGCAGCACGCCGGTCAATACCAGCAGCCCCCAGATCAGCACCGGAATCGCCAGTGTGCCGGCAACCAGCTTGAGAAGCCGCCACCAGTCGTTCAGGAACTCGCGCATGGGACGAGGGTAGCAGGGCGGGGGAGAGGAAAATGGGGAGGAGAGCCGGGCCAGGGGCCGCATGAGCCGTCGCTGAAGCGGGCCGGGCGTGCCTCCCGTGCCCCCGCTGCTTACACTGCCTTCATGACGTTGAGTCCTCTGGCCGGGCAACCCGCCCCGCAATCCCTGCTGACGAACATTCCCCGCCTCGTCGCCTACTACTACGAGAAACGCCCGGACATGCAGGACCCGGCCCAGCGGGTGGCCTTCGGCACCAGCGGCCACCGGGGAACCTCCCTGGACGGCTCCTTCAACGAGGCGCACATCCTCGCCATCAGCCAGGCGGTGGCCGAACACCGCGCGGCGGCGGGCGTGACCGGGCCGCTGTACATGGGCCTGGACACCCACGCCCTGAGCGAACCGGCCTGGATCACCGCCCTGGAGGTGCTGGTCGCCAACGGCGTGAGGGTGCGCGCGCAGCCCGGCTTCTTCACGCCCACGCCACTGGTGAGCCACGCGATCCTGAACCACAACCGGGCGGGGCAGGGGGGCACGGCGGACGGCATCGTCATCACGCCCAGCCACAATCCCCCCCAGGACGGCGGCTTCAAGTACAACCCCCCCTCGGGCGGCCCCGCCGACACCGACATCACGAAGGCCGTGCAGAACCGCGCGAACGAGCTGCTGGAAGGTGGCCTGCGGGACGTGAAGCGGGTCCCGCTGGCCGAGGCCCTGGCGGCCCTGGACCCCTTCGACTTCATCACGCCGTATGTCGCTCAGCTGGATCAGGTGATCGACCTGGACGCTATCCGCCAGAGCGGCGTTCGTATCGGCGTGGACCCCCTGGGCGGCTCCAGCCTGCCCGTCTGGGAGGCCATCGGGGCGGCGCACGGCCTGAACCTCACCCTCGTCAACCGGGTGATTGACCCGCAGTTCGCCTTCATGTCGGTGGACCGGGACGGCAAGATCCGCATGGACTGCTCCAGCCCCTACGCGATGGCGGGCCTGCTGCGCCTCAAAGGCGATTTCGACGTCGCCATCGGCAACGACCCCGACGCCGACCGCCACGGCATCGTGACGGCGGACGGGCTGATGAACCCCAACCACTACCTCGCCGTGATGATCGACTACCTCTTCCAGCATCGCCCCGGCTGGAGCGCGGGGGCGGGCGTGGGCAAGACGGTGGTCAGCAGCGCGCTGATCGACCGCGTGGCGGCGGGCCTGGGGCGGCGGCTGGTGGAGGTGCCGGTGGGCTTCAAGTACTTCGTGGAGGGGCTGCTGACCGGCTCGCTGGGCTTCGGCGGCGAGGAGTCGGCGGGCGCGAGCTTCCTGCGGCTGGGCGGCGGCGCGTGGAGCACCGACAAGGACGGCATCATCCCCGGCCTGCTGGCCGCCGAGATCACCGCGAAGACCGGGCAGACGCCCTCGCAACGCTTCGCGGCCCTGACCGCGCAGTACGGGGAAACCGCCTATGCGCGGCAGGACGCGCCCGCCAACGCCGCCCAGAAGAAGGTGCTGGCGAACCTCAGCCCCGAACAGGTCACGGCCTCCACCCTGGCGGGCGATCCCATCACCGCCAAACTCACCCGCGCCCCCGGCAACGGCGAACCTATCGGCGGCCTGAAGGTCACGACCGCCGCAGCCTGGTTCGCGGCCCGCCCCAGCGGCACCGAGGACGTGTACAAGATCTACGCCGAGAGCTTCAGGGGGG
Source organism: Deinococcus carri (assembly GCF_039545055.1). Taxonomy (NCBI): domain Bacteria; kingdom Thermotogati; phylum Deinococcota; class Deinococci; order Deinococcales; family Deinococcaceae; genus Deinococcus; species Deinococcus carri. The sequence goes on along the minus strand of NZ_BAABRP010000023.1, from coordinate 4,819 downwards.
AAGACCACCTGCGGCAGGTCATGGAGGAAGCCCGCGAGGTCGTGGACGCGGCCTTCCGTGCCGGAGGGGCGGAGTGACGGGCGAGCATGGCACGGGGGGGCACACCGTCATCACCCGCGAGGAAATCACGGGCGTGGAGTTCGACTGGTTCGCCACCGACGCGCAGGGCCACGTGGCGCAGTTCCTCGCCGCGGGCGATCCCTACGTGCCCGCCGCCGCCCTCGCTTCCGAGGAACTCCTCGAAGCCCTGCACGTCTGGATCGACACCCGCCCCGAAACCGAGGAGGCCCATGCTCCGGCGGGCGGCTTCGACGAACATCTCACGCCGCCGCAGCGTCGGGGGGCCTACGTGTACGACCACGTTCCCGGAGAGGCGGGCGTGTACCGGCTGGTGGCCGCGCCCCGCACGCCCTTTCAGCTCGCGGAGGTGCCGGAGCGGCTGCGCGCCTACCTGGCGGGCATTACGCTGCCCGTCGCCTTTGGTGCGCCGCGCCTCCGGGTGGACGAGGACGGCGGCGCGGAGATGGTCGCGGCCACGCCCTGATATCCGGGGGCCTGATGCCCGCGGCGCGTTCTTGCGCTCGCCCGCCCCGGCACGGTATACTTCTCCGGTTGAAAACTGCCCGGTACAGGGTTGCACCAGGGGAGTTTCTCGGCACGCCACGTCCCGCGCTGATGCTGACAGTTTCCGGTGACGTGCGTCGATCACCTCAGGCTTCACTGCCAACCCGACCCCGCCCCCGGGTGGCCCCAGGAGGGTTTCCCTGTGTGGGCGGTCCCTCACCGGCCTCGGCCGGCCCACGCGCACATCTGCCAAGACGAGGAGTGATTCACCCTGCCTACCACCCAGCAACTGCTCCGTAAGGGGCGCGCGACGCTCCAGAAGAAGAGCAAGGTCCCGGCCCTCAAGGGCAGCCCCTTCCGCCGCGGCGTCTGCACCGTCGTGAAGACCACCACCCCCAAGAAGCCCAACTCGGCGCTGCGTAAGATTGCCCGCGTGCGCCTTTCCAGCGGCTTCGAAGTGACCGCCTACATCCCCGGCGAGGGCCACAACCTCCAGGAACACAGCGTCGTGCTGATCCGCGGCGGCCGTGTCAAGGACCTTCCCGGTGTGCGCTACCACATCGTGCGTGGCACCCTCGACACCCAGGGCGTCAAGGACCGCAACAAGAGCCGCTCCAAGTACGGCACCAAGAAGCCCAAGGCTGGCGCTGCCGCCGCGGGCGCGAAGAAGAAGTAAGTCCCCTCCCGCGCCGAGCGCCGGGGGAGGCACGGGTCCCCTCCGCCGCTCAGCCGGCGGATCGGGGCCAGCCCCACGGGGGTGAGGCCCATGTACCGAGTCAGCCACTGACACCCAGCAGGACCTGTAAGGAGAGAACATGGCACGTCGCCGCAGAGCAGAAGTGCGCCCCATCCAGCCGGACCTGGTCTACCAGGACGTGCTGGTCAGCGCGATGATCAACCGCATCATGGAAGACGGTAAGAAGAACCTCGCCAGCCGCATCTTCTACGGAGCCTGCCGCCTGGTGCAGGAGCGCACCGGCCAGGAGCCGCTCAAGGTCTTCAAGCAGGCCTTCGACAACGTCAAGCCCCGCGTCGAGGTTCGCAGCCGCCGCGTGGGTGGCAGCACCTACCAGGTGCCGGTCGAGGTCAGCGCCCGCCGTCAGCAGAGCCTGACGCTGCGCTGGATGCTCGCCGCCGTGGAAGGCCGCCCCGAGCGCACCGCCATCGAGCGCCTCGCGGGCGAGATCATGGACGCCGCGCAGGGCCGTGGCGGGGCCATCAAGAAAAAAGACGACGTGGAGCGCATGGCGGAAGCCAACCGCGCCTACGCCCACTACCGCTGGTAATCCGGCGGCAAAGCTCGGCGGCCTGTCGCGTCCGGCGCAAGGTCGCCTCTTTGCGAGCCGTCAGCGGTCAGCACCCAGCAACACCTTTTCTGGCTGAAGGCTGATCGCTGAGAGCTTCAGGCAGCCAGCACCCAAGGGAGTCAATATGACCACCAAAGCCCAGAGCTATCTCACCCACTTCCGCAACATCGGGATTGCCGCGCACATCGACGCGGGCAAGACCACGACCACCGAGCGCATCCTGTTCTTCACCGGGCGCAACCGCAACATCGGCGAGGTGCACGACGGCGCGGCCACGATGGACTGGATGGAGCAGGAGCGCGAGCGCGGCATCACCATCACCGCCGCCGCCACCACCGCCCGCTGGACCCGTTCGGGCACGAACGACGAGTACGTCGTGAACATCATTGATACCCCCGGCCACGTGGACTTCACCATCGAGGTGGAGCGGTCCATGCGCGTACTGGACGGCGCGGTCGCGGTGTTCGACTCCTCGCAGGGCGTGGAGCCGCAGAGTGAAACCGTGTGGCGTCAGGCCGACCGCTACGGCGTGCCCCGCATCGCGTTCTCCAACAAGATGGACAAGACGGGGGCCTCGTTCGAACTCGTGGTGAACGATATTCGCGAGCGCCTCGGCGCGATCCCCGCCCCCATCCAGTACCCAATGGGCCAGGAGAACGAGTTCAAGGGCATCATCGACATCGTGCGCCGCCGCGCCTACACCTACACCAACGACCTGGGCACCGAAATCGAGGAGCACGACGTGCCCGCCGAGTTCGAGGCCAAGGTCGCGGAGATGCGCCAGCAGCTGATCGAGGCCGCCGCCGAGGTCGACGAAGACCTGATGATGATGTACCTCGAGGGCGAGGAACCCAGCGTCGAGCAGCTCGTCGCCGCGATCCGCAAGGGCACCGTCGAGAAGAAGATCTTCCCGGTGCTGTGCGGCTCCTCCCTCAAGAACAAGGGCGTGCAGCTCCTCCTCGACGCGGTCGTGGACTACCTGCCCAGCCCGCTGGAAGTGCCGGCCATCAAGGGCAAGCTCGAAGACAGCGAGGAAACCGTCGAGTTCCCCGCCGACCCCGAAGGCAAGCTGGCCGCGCTGGCGTTCAAGATCATGGCTGACCCCTACGTGGGCCGCCTGACCTTCGTGCGCATCTACTCGGGGACCCTCCAGAGCGGCTCGTACGTGTACAACGCCTCCAAGGACAAGCGCGAGCGCGTCGGCCGCCTGCTGAAGATGCACGCCAACAGCCGCGAGGAAGTCACCGAACTCAAGGCGGGCGAACTCGGGGCCGTGATCGGCCTCAAGGACGCGGGCACCGGCAACACCCTGATCGCCGACGGTGAGGACCGCGTGCTGCTGGAAAGCATCGACGTGCCCGAGCCCGTCATCAAGCTCGCCATCGAGCCGAAGACCAAGGCCGACCAGGAGAAGATGGGCATCGGCCTCCAGAAGCTCGCGGAAGAAGACCCCACCTTCAAGGTCGAGTCCGACCAGGAGAGCGGTCAGACCACCATCGCGGGCATGGGCGAGCTGCACCTGGAAATCCTGGTGGACCGCCTGAAGCGCGAGTACAAGGTGGAGGCCAACGTGGGCGCGCCCCAGGTGGCCTACCGCGAGACGATCACCAAGCAGGTCGAGGTGGACAGCAAGTTCGCCCGTCAGTCCGGTGGTCGCGGTCAGTACGGCCACGTGAAGCTGCGCGTGGAACCCCTGGAACCCGGCGCGGGCTTCATCTTCGAGAACGCCGTCGTGGGCGGCACCGTGCCCAAGGAGTACATCGGGCCGGCCCAGAAGGGTGTCGAGGAAGCCATGCAGAGCGGCCCCATGCTCGGCTTCCCCGTCGTGGACCTCAAGGTCACCATCTATGACGGCAGCTACCACGAGGTGGACTCCTCGGAAATGGCCTTCAAGATCGCCGGCAGCATGGGCCTCAAGGAAGCCGTCCAGAAGGGCAGCCCCGCCATCCTGGAACCCGTCATGCGCGTGGAAGTGACCACCCCCGAGGATTACATGGGCGACATCATCGGCGACCTGAACAGCCGCCGCGGCCAGATCCAGGGCATGGAAGCCCGCGGCAACGCGCAGATCGTGAAGGCCTTCGTGCCCCTCAGCGAGATGTTCGGTTACGCGACCGACATGCGTTCCAAGACGCAGGGCCGCGCCAGCTACTCGATGTTCTTCGACCACTACACTCAGGTGCCGAACAACCTCGCGCAGCAACTGATGAAGAAGTAAGTCTTCGCGGTCATCCCCCCGGATGACTAGGGCGAAGCGAGAACGTCTCTCCCAGTGGGAGAGGGGAGGAGGTCCAGCCGGGCTTCCTCCCCTCTTCTTTTTTGGCCTGGCCGTGCCGCCGCGCTAGCCTGCGCGCATGACGACGCCCCCCTCCGTCCCCCGCCCGCGCCCACCGCGCCTCGCGTTCCTGACTGTCCCCCTGCTGATCGACCTGTTCTACAATGCCCTCTCGCTGCTGACGCTGCCCTTTTCCGGTGAAGCCCTCAACCGGGTGCTGGCGGAGCTGAATACCGCGACCGGGCAGCCCTCCATCAGCCTGACGTCGGGGCAGCTCACCACTGTGCTGTGGACAGCGTTTTTTCTCACGGCGGCCCTGATCCTGCTGCTCTACTTCACCCGCCGCGCTGTGCTGGAGGGCCGGAGCTGGGGCTGGGTGGCGAGCATTGTCATCGCCGTGTTCAGCCTGCTGATCTTTCCCGTCGGCACGCTGCTGGGCATCGTCATGCTGCTCGGGGCCTTCGACCGGGACGTGCGGGCATATCTGCGCCGCTGACTGGGGCCGCTCCCCTGGTCCCGCCAGGGCCGGCCCGGGCAGCCGGGACGGGTCGAGGGTTCAGGGTAATGACGCGTTGTAGCGATGGATGAAAAGCCAAAGCAGCGTCTCAAGGTTGGCTTGTTTGCGGCAGAAGGATAGACTTTTGCGCACCAGATGGGCCAATCTCAGACGCAA
>NZ_BAABRP010000022.1 GCF_039545055.1 Deinococcus carri | reverse complement strand
GGTGGGGTCGGACGCCGCGGCCGTGAAGGTGATGGCTGCCGTCAGCGTGGTCTTCCCGTGGTCCACGTGCCCAATCGTCCCCACGTTCACGTGAGGCTTCGTCCGCTCAAACGTTCCTTTTGCCATGTGGATTCCTCCTTGAGAATGTTCTCTGGCGGGTCTGGCCCGGCGGGGACAACTCCCCACGGAGCACTGGCCGGTTGAGAACTGGCCTGAACAGCATACGGGCATTCTGGGGTGCAGATGGCCCGGTAGACGTGAGAATGCGGCCCGCACAGCGCGGGCCGCATTCTCAGATGGAGCTCTTGGTCGGGATTGAACCGACGACCTCTCCCTTACCAAGGGAGTGCTCTACCACTGAGCTACAAGAGCAGGCTAAAAAGCGGGAAACGAGACTCGAACTCGCGACATTCAGCTTGGGAAGCTGACGCTCTACCAACTGAGCTATTCCCGCGTGTGGTGGGCAGGGGCGGATTCGAACCGCCGTACTCCGAAGAGAACAGATTTACAGTCTGTCGCCTTTAACCACTCGGCCACCTACCCAAAGTTCCTGGCGCGCCTAAGCTGACCCGGATTGTCTCGGCCCTGATTGTCGTGGCGTGTGGTGCGCCACTTGGAGCCACCCAGGAGAATCGAACTCCCAACCTTCCGATTACAAGTCGGGTGCTCTACCAGTTGAGCTAGGGTGGCACCTTTATCGCAGCCAGAAGGCTTGAAAAATCTCGCCCCTGAGCGTGGAAGCTCGCACTCGCGCGCTCACTTCCGGCTGTGAATAGTAGCACCGGCCCCCCAGGGTGTCAACACGCCCAATGTCTTGCCGGGTCCTGCGCGCTGGACGGCGTTTTTTCGCTCTGGCACGCGCCCGGGTCCCGCCCTCTACCCCCGGCCCTGGCCCCGGACTCCGCCATTACGCGCATTTCCCCCTTGGCCAGGGGGCGTAGACTGGCCGCACTTCGGGCCGCTGGCCCTGGACCGCCCCTTCGCCCTGAGTTCTCACGGTTTTTCCCCTGAGGTGGACCCCTTGGACAGTTTCCGAACGCTCTGGCCCTACCTGCGGATGCATCGGCGGCAGTACCTCATCGGCATCATTGCCGTGGTGATTGCCAACAGCGTCAACCTGCTGCCGTACTACTACATTCGCCTCACCATCGACGGCCTGACGCGGGCCACCGACGGCAACCCCACCACACCGGGCGTGACGCTCGCGCAGGTGGGGCTGTATGCGCTGGGCATCGTGCTGGCGGCCGTCACTGCCGGTGTCCTGACGCTGGTGATGCGCCGCCAGGTCGTGGTTGCCTCGCGGCAGACCGAGTACGAGATGCGCCGCGACATCTACATGAACCTCCAGACGCTCGACAAGGCGTACTACGACCGCTCGCGCACCGGCGACATCATGAACCGCCTGACCGGCGACCTCAGCGCCGTGCGCGAGATGCTGGGCTTCGGCACGTGGCAGATCGTCAACATCGTGTCGAGCTTCCTGACGGCCTTCAGCGTGATGTTCGGCCTGAGCTGGCAACTGACCCTGATCGTGATCGCGGTGCTGCCGGTCATCGTGGGGCTGCTGTACTACCTGGCGCGCCTGATCAACCAGCGGCACACGCTGGTGCAGGAGCAGAACAGCCTGATCGCCGGGAAGGCGCAGGAGAACTTCAGCGGCGCGCGGGTGGTCAAGGGCTATGCCATCGAGGACCGCGAGATCGCGGACTACCGGGCGATGAACCTGGAACTGCTGCGGCGCAACATCGCACTGACCAAGGTGGACGGCCCGCTGCGGTCCTTTACCAACCTGCTGATCGGGTTGACCTTCGGGGCGATCCTGCTGGTGGGTGGCCGCCTGATCCTGTTTCCGCAGGGAGGCGGGGACTTCACAGTGGGCAAGTTCGCGCAGTTCGTGGGCACGCTCGACCGCCTGGCCTGGCCGATGATGATGATCGGCTGGATCACCGGCGTGACCCAGCGCGGCCTGGCCTCGTGGCGGCGGCTGCGCGAGCTGCTCGACGCGCGCCCCCTGGTTCACGACGAGCCGGGGCGGACCGACCCCTCCATCCGCACCCTGCAGGGGGACGTGAGCTTCGAGGACGTGACGCTGCGCTACGGCGACCGCACGGTGCTCGACCACGTGAATCTGCATGTGCCCGCCGGGACCTTTCTGGGCATCACCGGGCCGACCGGGAGCGGCAAGACGCTGCTGGCGGCGCTGATCACCCGCAGCATGGACCCCACGAGCGGTGTGGTGCGGATCGACGGTCACGATGTGCGCCAGATTCCGCTGCGGGTGCTGCGCGAGAACGTCTCGGTGGTGCCGCAGGAACCCTTCCTGTTCAGCGACACGATTGCCAACAACATCGGCTTCGGGCTGGAGGGACAGGACCTGCCCGCCATTCCCACCGGCGTCAGTGTGTTGAAGGCCCCCGCGCCGCCCGAGCTGCCGCCGCGCCCCGATATGACGCGGGTGCGGGAGGCCGCCCGGCTGGCCGGTCTGTCGGGCGACGTGGAGGGCTTTCCGCAGGGCTACGACACGGTGCTGGGGGAACGCGGCGTGACGCTGTCGGGCGGGCAGCGGCAGCGCACGGCCATCGCCCGCGCCATCGTGCGCGAGCCGAGCATCCTGATTCTGGACGACAGCCTCTCGGCCGTGGACACCGAGACCGAGCGCCGGATTCTGGACGGGCTGCGTGAGGTCGCGCAGGGCCGGACGGTCATCCTGATCGCCCACCGCGTCAGCACCCTGCGCCACGCCGACCAGATCGTGGTGCTGGACGAGGGCCGCGTGATCGAGCAGGGCACCCACGACGGGCTGCTCGCGGCGGGCGGCCACTACGCCGAGATTGAACGCCTCCAGCGCCTCGCCTCCGACCTCGACCGCGACGACGAGGGGGTCCGCGACGTGGAGGCGGCCGCCGACGACCTCGAAGACGCCGCCCTCGAAGACCAGGCCCTGCCCGGCCGCGCCCTGCCCCAGGAGGCCGTGAAGTGACCGCGCCCGATCCCCTCGACGCCGCCAGGAAGGGCTTCGATGCCCACCTCACGCGGCGCATCCTCGCCTACCTCAGGCCCTACACGCTCCTGGCCGTGATTGCCATCGTGGTCGCGCTGCTGATGGCGGTGCTGTCGCCGCTGCCCACGTTGATTCAGAAACACGCCATCGACGCCTTTCTCTCGCCCTTCGAGCAGAACTCCAGCCTGAACGCGGAGGCGCTCTACCGCGGGCTGACCGTGATGGTGCTGCTGTACATGGGCCTGCGGGTGGCGCAGTTCGCGCTGAACTACGCGCTGACCCTCGCCGTGGGCTACCTGGGGCAGAACGTGCTGCGTGATATCCGCGCGGACGTGTTCAGCAAGCTCCAGCGTCTGCACCTGGCCTACTTCGACCAGAACCCGGTCGGGCGGCTGATCACCCGCGTGACCAGCGACGTGGACGCGATCAACCAGTTCATCACGGGCGGGCTGGTCAGCCTGATCACCAGCAGCCTGCTGATCCTGATCTACGCCGCCGTCATGCTGTGGGTGAACTGGAAACTGGCGCTCATCAGCTTCACGGTGTTGCCGGTGCTGTTCGTGGCGACCAACTTCTTCCGGACCAAGCTGCGCGACGCCTTCCGCACCACCCGCTTGCAGCAGGCCAGCGTGAACAGCCGCCTGAACGAGAACATCACCGGGATGCTGACCGTGCAGCTTTTCCGGCGTGAGGCCCGCACCGCGCTGGACTTCGACCATGCCAACCGCGCGCTGCTGGGGGCCAACGAGAACTCGGTCAGGTGGTTCTCGCTGTTCATGCCGACGGTGGCCGTGCTGGGGCAGGTGGCCGTGGCCCTGGTGCTGTACTTCGCGGCCCGCCAGATTCTGGGGGCGGACGCGCTGGGCGCGGGGGTGGCCGGGGCGGTCACGGTCGGCACGCTGTTCGCCTTCGTGCAGTGGACGCAGCAGCTTTTCCAGCCCATTCAGGACCTGGCGGACGTGTTCAATACCCTGCAAGCGGCGATGGCGAGCAGCGAGCGCATCTTCGGCGTGCTGGACACCGAGGAGGAGATCACCGACAAGCCGAATGCGAAGACGCTGGAGAACTTCCAGGGCCGGGTGGACTTCGAGGGCGTGTGGTTCGCCTACGACCAGACGGTGACGGCGCAGACCCCCGACACGGACGACCGCTGGATTCTGCGCGGCATCGACCTGCACATCCAGCCCGGCGAGAGCGTGGCGCTGGTGGGCGCGACTGGTGCGGGCAAGACCAGCGTGACCGCCCTGGTCAGCCGCTTCTACGACGTGCAGCGCGGCGCGGTGAAGGTGGACGGCATCAACGTGCGCGATCTGGCACAGCACGACCTGCGCAAGCACGTGGGCGTCGTCCTCCAGGACGTGTTCCTGTTTGCGGGCACCATCGAGAGCAACCTGACGCTGAACAACCCCGACATTCCCCACGAGCGGGTGGTCGAGGCCTGCCGGTACGTGGGCGTCCACGACTACATCCTCTCGCTGCCGGAGGGCTACCGCACCGAGGTGCGCGAGCGCGGGGCGACCCTCAGCACCGGCCAGAAGCAACTGCTGGCCTTTGCCCGCGCCCTGATCCAGAACCCCGACATCCTGCTGGTGCTGGACGAGGCGACCGCCAACGTGGATACCGAAACCGAGCTGCGGATTCAGCACGCGCTGCAAAAGGTGATGCAGGGCCGCACCTCCATCATCATCGCCCACCGCCTCAGCACCATCGAGCACTGCGACCGCATCGTGGTGATGCGCCGGGGCCGTATCGTGGAGCAGGGCACTCACCGCGAACTGCTCGAAAAGGGCGGGTACTACGCGCGGCTGCACCGCCTCCAGTACGCGCAGGCGGAAGCGGCGGACTGAAGAGGGGAGGCAGTGCGCGGTGCGCGGGACGCAGGGAGACTTCTCTTTCCCGCGTCCCGCGCACTGCATACCACCGCCTGACCTTCCGCTGACACGCCAGTGACGCGGCGTTGACATTTTGCCCGCACGCTGTCAGGCATGCAGAAGAGCTTCCTCCTGGGCCTGGCCCTGCTGACCACGGGCACCGCCGCCGCACAGACCAACCTCACCGGCGCGGGCGCGAGCTTTCCCTACCCCCTCTACTCCAAGATGTTCGCGGAGTACAAGAAGGCCACCGGCGTGGACGTGAACTACCAGTCCATCGGCAGCGGCGCGGGCCAGAAGCAGATCACCGAGCGCACCGTGGACTTCGCGGGCAGCGACAACCCCATGAGCGACGAGGCGATGCAGGCCGCGCCCGGCAAGCTGCTGCACGTTCCCACCGCCATCGGTGCGGTGGTGCCCGCCTACAACCTGCCCGGCGTGACCCAGCCTCTCAAGTTCACCGGCCGCGTGCTGGCCGACATCTACCTGGGCAAGATCACGACCTGGAACGACAAGGCCATCACGGCCCTGAACCCCGGCGTGACGATTCCGCCGCTGCGCATCGCGGTCGCCCGCCGCAGCGACGGCTCGGGCACCACCTACGTCTTCTCGGATTACCTCAGCAAGGTGTCCTCCGAGTGGAAGAGCAAGGTGGGCGTGGGCAACAGCCTCCAGTGGCCGGTCGGCACCGGGGCCAAGGGCAACGACGGCGTGGCGGGCATCGTGAAAAGCACGCCCGGGGCCATCGGGTACGTGGAACTGGTGTATGCCAAGCAGAACAAACTGCCCTTCGGCAGCGTGCAGAACCGCGCCGGGAAGTTCGTGCTGGCCGACAACGGCCCCGCCAGTGCTGCCGCGCAGGGCGTGGTGATTCCCACAGATACCCGCGTGAGCCTGACCAACAGCGCGAACGCCGACGCCTACCCGATTGCCAGCTTCACCTACGTGATCTTCTACCGCGACCAGAACTACGGCAACCGCACCGAGGCGCAGGCGAAGGCCCTCAAGAACCTGCTGACCTGGATGACCACCACGGGGCAGGGGTACAACGAGGCGCTGGACTACGCGAAGTTGCCGGCCAACGTGGCGGGCAAGGCCAGGAGCCTGATCAACTCCATGACCTACGGCGGCAAGAAGATTTAACCCTGCACCTCCAGATGGGCGGCTCTCCGTGTGGGGGCCGCCCTGTTCTTGGGGCTGTGGGTCGTGAGCGGGGAGCCGTGAAAAAGAGCATTCCCCCGCTGCTGCTTTCTGCCGCCCCCCTCCCGCCTGACCTGCCCCTGACGCTTTGCCGGTGAACTGGGGACAGTTCCGCCTGAGAGGTCATGAAGTGATGAGCGAACCTGCCCCCCGTGCCCCCCGTCCTCCCGCCCGTGCGTGGCTGTCCAGCGGGAGTGACCGTGTCTTTCAAGTCCTGATTCTCGCGCTGGCGGCCATCATCGTGCTGGTGTTCGTGCTGAGCGTCTACCAGCTAGGCCGCGAGTCGTGGCCCGCGCTGCGGACCTTCGGCTGGCAGTTCTTTACCGAGCGGACCTGGAACCCGGTCGCCGGGAAGTTCGGTGCGGCCACCATGCTGGCCGGAACGCTGGTCACGAGCCTGGCCGCCCTGGTGATCAGTGTGCCGCTCGCGGTGGCGAGTGCGCTGTTCGTGGCCGAGTACGCGCCGAAATGGCTGGCGAACCCGGTAGGCTACCTGATCGAGCTGCTGGCCGCCGTGCCCAGCGTGGTGTACGGCCTGTGGGCCTTGTTCGTGATTGCGCCGCTGCTGGGGCGCTGGCAGACCGCCTACTTTCTGGACCCCGCGAACGTGCCGACCCTCACCCGCTGCAACGAGCTGTGGGCACAGGGCCAGACCAGCCTCCAGTGCTTCTTCGTGCCGTCGGGAGCGGGGGGGCGGGGGCTGGCGCTCGCCATCATCATCCTGACCGTGATGATCCTGCCGTACACGGCCTCGGTGGCGCGTGACGTGATCCGGCTGGTGCCGCAGGACCAGCGCGAGGCGATGTACGCCCTGGGCGCGACGAAGTGGGAGGTCGTCTCCCGCGCCATCCTGCCCTACGCCCGCGCCGGGATTCTGGGCGGCGTGATTCTGGCCCTGGGCCGCGCGCTGGGCGAGACGCTGGCGGTGGCGATGGTGATCGGGGACAGCCAGGAGATTCTCAAGAGCCTGTGGGGGAATGCCAGCACGATGGCTTCTGTCATCGCCAACCAGTTCGGGGACGCGCAGGAGGCACTGCACCGTTCCAGCGTGGTCGCGCTGGGCCTGAGCCTCTTCGCGCTGAGCGTGGCCGTGAATCTGGTGGCCCGGCTGATCATCGCGCGCCTGACGCCGAAGGGCATCCAGTGATGCGGGCCGCTGCCGCCCACCCGGCCCGCCGCGCCCCCCGGCTCAGCCTGGCCCGGCGCATGAAGAACCTGCTGATGGGGGCGCTGATTCTGCTCGCCACAGGGCTGGTCGTCGCGCCGCTGATCCTGATCTTCGGGTACCTGCTGCGTGAGGGTCTGGGTGCCCTGAACCTGGAGTTCTTCACCCGGACCCCAGCCCCGGAGGGCGAGGCGGGCGGCGGCCTGCTCAACGCGATCATCGGCAGCCTCACGATGCTGCTGATGGCGAGCGTGGTGGGCGTGCTGGTCGGCGTGGCGGGCGGCGTCTTCCTGGCCGAGTACCCGCGCCATCCCCTGATGCCCACGATCCGCCTGATCAGCGACGTGCTGGCCGGGATTCCCGCCATCGTGATGGGGCTGGTCGCCTACGGCCTGATCGTGCTGCGCTTCGGCTTCTCCGGCCTGGCGGGGGCGCTGGCCCTGGGCTTCCTGATGATTCCCATCGTGGTGCGCACCACCGAGGAGGTCCTGAAGCTGGTGCCCCTCAGCGTGCGCGAGGCGGGGCTGAGCCTGGGGCTGCCGCAGTGGGTGGTCATCCTGCGGGTCGTGCTGCCCGCTGCCGCCGGGGGCATCGTCACGGGCGTGATGCTGGCCCTGGCCCGCGTGGCCGGGGAGGCCGCCCCGCTCCTCTTTACCGCCTTCGGCAACAGCAGCGTGAATTTCGACCCCACCCGGCCCATGAGCGCCCTGCCCCTGGAAATCTACCGCGGAGCCACCAGCGCCTACGACGAGAACCAGCGGATGGCGAAGGCCGGGGCGCTGCTGCTGATTTCGCTGATTTTTCTCACCAGCCTGCTCGCGCGGCGATTCAGCCGCAGGAAGTGATGAGGAACGGGGGATGAGTGATGAGGTCGCCCTCGTTGCACTCCCGCCTGCTGCCTGGCTCATCACTCATCACCCATCCCTCAACCCTGTTCGCCCCCAAGGAGCCTGACCCTCAATGACCTCCCTTCTCAGCGCGAGTGACGTGAACATCTTTTACGGCGAGAAACAGGCCGTGCGCGGCGTGAATCTCAACGTGCAGCGCGGCAGCGTGAACGCCCTGATCGGGCCGAGCGGCTGCGGCAAGACCACCTTCCTGCGTGCCGTCAACCGGATGCACGACCTGACCCCCGGCGCGCGCGTGACCGGCCGGATTCTGCTCGATGGCGAGGACGTGTACGGCCCCGGCGTGGACCCGGTGACCATGCGCCGCCGCGTCGGGATGGTCTTTCAGAAGCCCAACCCCTTTCCCACCATGAGCGTCTTCGACAACGTGGTGAGCGGCCTCAAGCTGGCCGGGGTCCGCGACCGCCAGCACCTGCTGGAGGTGGCCGAACGCTCGCTGCGCGGGGCGGCCCTGTGGGACGAGGTGAAAGACCGCCTGAAGACCCCTGCCACCGGCCTGAGCGGGGGCCAGCAGCAGCGGCTGTGCATCGCCCGCGCCCTGGCCGTGGAACCTGAAATCCTGCTGATGGACGAGCCGACCAGCGCGCTCGACCCCGCCAGCACCGCCCGCATCGAGGACCTGATGACCGACCTGAAAAAGGTCACGACCATCCTCATCGTGACGCACAACATGCACCAGGCGGCGCGGGTCAGCGACACGACCTCCTTTTTCCTGAACGGCGAACTGGTCGAACACGGCGCGACCGACCAGCTTTTTACCAGCCCGCGTGACGAGCGGACCGAGGCCTATGTGACGGGCCGTTTCGGGTAGGGGAGCCTGGAGCGGGGGCCGCGCCGGATGTCGTTTCCAGCATGGCCCCCGCTTTGCGGGTCACGGGGCCGTCATTTCCCCGCGAAGGGCTGGAAGATGTCGTGCTGGCCGTACCAGGCGTGATGCGCCTCGCGGTCCACGGCGAACAGGCGGGCCAGGGTGCGGGCGTCCTCCTCGGTGAGGTCGCGCACGGTGAACTCGTTCAGGTAGTCCTCGACGCTGGTGTAGCTGCGGTCCTCGCCGTTCAGGCGCACGTGGAGGTGGACATTTCCGGCCTCGCCGCTGTCGTCGAACCGGCGGCTGAGGTTGTCCTGCCAGCGCACGAAGTCGTGCGCGCCCATCACGATGAAGCCCTGGTTGCGGTAGTCAATCAGCTTGTACTGCATGGCCCATGCTACGGCACCCGACGCGCCGGGGCACCCCGCCTCCTGACCCTGCCCTCACGAGGGGCTAGGATACTTCCGCAATGGCGAAGTGGGGCGTGGTGGGGAGAACGGGGCGGACATGCTGACAGGCGGTCAGGCCAGTCGGCGGCACCTGACGGCGCGTTTCCTGCGGATGCTCAGCCTGACGCTGGAAGAACTCGCCGCCGTGCGCGACGCTTCCGGGCGCGCGGAGTACGCCGGGCTGGCGGCCCGCGCCGAGGCACTGGAACGCGAGACCGACGCCCTGGAACGTGAGATCGAGGACGCCTGCCTGGCCGCCTTCGCCGGGCCGCTGACGCGGGAGGAACTCGCCTTTCACCTGCTGGTCTTTCGCAGCCTGACCAACCTGGAGCGGGTGGGCGACTACGCCTTCGGGGTGGCGCGCGACCTGGAGCGGCTCGCTCCCCGCACCCGCAGCGCCACCTTGCAGGACGTGCTGCCCCTGGTGGACCTGCTGATGGCGATGCTCGAAAAGCTGGCCTACGCCTTTGCCGAGCGCGACGTGCAGGCCGCCCGCGAGGTGATGCGCCTGGACGCAGAGGAGGTGGACGCCCTCTACGAGCAGATGCTCCGCGCCAGCCTGACCCGCCTCCACGAACGCCCCGACGACGCCGAGATCGCCCTGACCGCCCACCGCATGGCCCGCAGCCTGGAGCGCCTGGGCGACCACCTGGTGAACGTGGCCGAGCGGCTGGAGGCGCTGGAACGTGCGCCCACGGCGGACGGGCGGCCTGAGTAGGCCATCTGGCGGAGGGTCCTCCGCTCCGGGGCCGGGGCTAGACTGCCCCCCATGACCACCACCGAACTCAGGGACCTGCCCCGCTGGCGCACCGACGACCTGTATGCCGGGCTGGACGACCCGCGCCTGAGTGCCGACCTCGCCGCCCTGCGGGAAGAGGTCGCGGCGCTGGAGGCCACCTTCGACGAGGTGGGCGTGCGCGAAGGCGGCAGCCCGGCCACGCCGGACACGCTGGCGCGCGTGCTGGGCGGCCTTAACGACATCGCCACCCGCCTGACCGCGCTGCGCGGCTTCATCTCCGCCTTCGTCTCGACCGACAGCCGCAACATGCCCGCCCAGCAGAAGATGGGCGAACTGACCACGCTGACGCTGCCACTGGGGCCGCTGCGCTCACGCCTGACGGCCTGGCTGGGCGGGCAGGACGTGGAGGCGCTCCTCTCGGGGTCGGGGGTGGCCCGCGAGCATGAACACCTGATTCGGCGCAGCGTGGAGCGCGCGCAGTACCAGATGACCCCCGAAGAGGAGGACCTGGCCGCCCGCCTGCGCCCGAGCGGGGCCGGGGGCTGGGCCAAGCTGCACGGCAACGTCTCCAGCCAGCTTACGGGCGAGTACCGGGGCCAGCGCCTGCCCGTCACCGCCCTGCGCGCCCTCGCCACCGACCCCGACGAGAGCGTGCGCCGGGACGCCTTCGAGGCCGAACTGAAGGTCTGGAAGGACGCCGAGGTGGTGCTGGCTGCCGCGCTCAACGGCGTGAAGGGCGAGGAGGGGACGTTGGCCGCCCGCCGCGGCTTCCCCGACGCGGTGGCCCCCAGTCTGCTCACGCATGGCATCGACCGCGAGACGCTGGACGCGATGCAGGGCGCGGTGGAACGCAGCCTGCCCGACTTCCGCCGCTACTTCGCGGCCAAGGCCCGCGCGCTGGGCAAGGAAAAGCTCGACTGGTGGGACCTCTTCGCGCCGCTGGGCCGCAGCGACACCGAGTGGACCTACGAGGCCGGGACGCGCTTTGTCGAGGCGCAGTTCCGGAGGTACTCGGACAAACTCGGGGACTACGCCGCCCGCGCCTTCCGCGAGAGCTGGATTGACGCCGGGCCGCGCGACGGCAAGCGCGGCGGGGCCTTCTGCATGGGCTGGCAGGGTGACGAAAGCCGCATCCTGATGAACCACGACCCCAGCCTCGACAGCGTCTCTACCCTCGCGCACGAGCTGGGGCACGGCTACCACAACCTCCTCAAGGCCCCGCGCACGCCGCTGCAACGCGAGACGCCGATGACCCTGGCCGAAACCGCCTCCATCTTCTGCGAGACGATCATCCAGAACGCGGCGCTGGAGCAGGCTACCGGCGACGAGCGGCTCTATGTCTTAGAGACGCAACTGCTGGGGCACGCGCAGGTCGTGGTGGATATCCACTCGCGCTTCCTGTTCGAGCGCGCCGTCTTCGAGAAGCGCGCCGAACGCGACCTGACCCCACAGGAGTTCTGCGACCTGATGACCTGGGCGCAGCGCGAAACGTACGGCGAGGCGCTGTCCACTACCCACCCCTACATGTGGGCCGTCAAGCCGCACTACTACAGCCTGGGCTTCTACAACTACCCCTACACCTTCGGCCTGCTGTTCGGCCTGGGGCTGTACGCCCAGTACAGGCAGGCGAAGGCGGAAGGCCGCGAAGCCGACTTCCAGGCCCGCTACGACGACCTGCTGTCCAGTACCGGCCTCGCGGACGCCCGCACCCTCGCCGCCCGCTTCGGCATCGACCTGCACGCGCCGGAGTTCTGGGAGGGGAGTCTGGATGTGATCCGGGGGCAGATCGGGGAGTACGAGAAGGTGAGTGGGTAGTGGTCAGTGGTGAGTGGGCTGGGAGCTGTTGTTGACCCAGCCGGAAGGGGAGGCGGACAAGCCCAAAGCTTCCGCCTCCCCCTTCTTTTTCCACTTACCACTCCCCACTGACCACTTACCGCACCTTGATCTCCTGATCCAGCCACGTCAGCACCCGCTCGCGGCCGAAGGGCCAGACCGTTACCTGGGCGGCGCGGGCGGCCTCCTGCACGAATTCGGGGAGGGGACCATTCCTGGCGGGCGCAGCGTTCCAGGTGGGGGCGTCGTAGGGCAGGCCCGCCAGTTCGCAGGCGCGCTCGATGCCCGCGTGCAGGTCGCCCAGTTCGTCCACCAGGCCCAGGTCCAGCGCGTCCAGCCCGCTCCAGATGCGGCCCCGCCCGATTTCGTTGACGCGCTCGGGCGTCAGCCCCCGGCCCTCGGCCACGCGGGACACGAAGCGGTCGTAGACCTCCGAAATACCGCGCTCGACGTGGGCGCGTTGGCCCTCGGAAAAGGGGCGGGCCGCGCTGTACATCAGGGCGCGCTCGTTGCCCACGGGTTCGGGATTCAGGCCGTGCCGGGCGTTGAACTCGCGCATCACGGGCTTGCCGCTCACCACGCCAATGCTGCCCGTGAGGGTGTAGGGGCTGGCGACCACATGCCGCGCGTGCGTGAGGACGTAGTAGCCGCCGCTCGCCGCGTACTCGCCCATCACCGCCACCACGGGCTTTTCCGAGGTGGCGACCTCGCGCCAGATCAGGTCGGAGGCCAGGGCCGAGCCGCCGCCGCTGTTTACATACAGCACGATGGCCTTGGTCTTGTCGTCCTTTTTCGCCCGCTTGAGGGCCGCGACCACCGTGTCCGACCCCGCCTGCGGGCCGCCCAGCAGCGGGAGGGGGAGGGGATTGTTGCGGCTCTTGCCCGGCACGATGGTCCCCACCAGCGAGACGACCGCGACCCGCCCGGCCTTCGCATTGCCCTTATGGGGCAGCAGCAGGTCCAGCACCGCCGCCAGGGGCCGGGTGCCGGGGCCGACCAGTTCGTCCTCGTAGGCGACGCGGGTGATCAGGCCCGCCGCCTGGGCCGCGTGGGCGCTGGTGAGGTCGCCTCTCAGCCAGGCGCGGGCCGTGTCCTCGCCCACGCCGCGGGCCGCCGCGAGGTCGCGTGCCCAGGCGGTTTCCAGGCCGTCCAGGTACGCGCGGAGCTGCTCACGGTTGGCCTCGTCCATGTGGTCCTGCGAGAAGCGGGTGAGGGCGGCCTTGTATTCCCGGATGCGCAGGTTCTCGAACTCGATCCCGTGCTTTTTGAGGAAGGCCCCCAGGTAGGTCGGCTGCACCGCGAAGCCGGGCACCAGCACATCCGCCGACTCGGGCGCGACGATTTCCCCCGCGCCGCTCGCCGCCAGCAGCGCCGTCATGGTGAGCTGCGGCAGAAAGGCGACCACCCGCTTGTCCTGGCCCAGCCGCGCGAGCATCTGGCGAATCGCGTGGGCGGTGGCGGGCGGGGCCGTGAACTCAGAAACACGCACCAGCACGCCGTGCAGCCAGTCGGCGTGGCGCAACTTCTCCACGCGGGCCTCCAGCGCCTCCAGCGTGTCCTCGCGGCTGAGCAGGGCCTGGATGGGGTTGGCGGGCTGGCGCTCGGGGTAGGGGCCGGTCACGTCCAGCACGACCCAGGTGGGGTGCGTCACGCCGTCGGGAAGCCGGTCTTCGTCCTTGCCGAGAAACGGGAGATGAAAGGGAGCCATACCCCCTACGGTACGCGCCCTGCGTGAGGACCGTTCCGGGTCGCGCGCTGGCCCAGGCGTGCGCCCATCGCGCCGGCCCGCGAGACGAGCAGCGCCGCCGCCGCGGGGGGGAGGTGCACCCTCGCCGCCTCCCCGAACAGCTCCAGCCAGCGCGTGAGGTGCGCCCCGCGCAGTCCCAGCCCCGCGTGAACGTGATTCAGGTTCCCGCGCCACGTCGCGCCGCCGCCCAGCATCGTGACCCAGAAGGCCGTCACCCGGTCCAGGTGCGTGTTCCAGTCGCTCACGTGGGCGGCGAACACCGGGCCGAGCAGGGCGTCCGCACGGGCACGGGCGTAGAAGTCGGCCAGCATGGCCCGCAGCGCCGCCTCGCCGCCCACGGCCTCCAGCGGCGACCCCGGCCGGCGGGGCTGTGCCCCCGCCAGGCTCGCCAGGAAGGCGTCCCGCAGCGGGCCAGGCAGGGCCACACCCGCCCAGGCCGTCACGCTTCCGGCCCGCCACAGCAGCGGTACCTCGCCCCACCAGGTCTCCACCTGTGCGCCGCGGGGCACCTCGGCCCATTCCCGCGCCAGCCCCGCTTCTGCCTGCCCTGTCCCGGCTCCCTGCCCGCCCTGCCGGATGCCCGCGCCCAGCACCCGGCCCACCAGCGCCGCGCCCATTCCCCAGGCCAGCGTCGGCACCTCGCGGCGGACCGCGTTCGCCACCAGCGTGAGCTGTGCCCAGCGGTCGGGCCGCCCGCGCACATCCGCGACCGGCTCACCGTCGTGCGGCACCAGCAGGCCCGCCGCTTCCGGCACCTGCTCCAGCGTCGCTGGCCGCACCCCTGGCCCAAAGTCCGGCAGGGGAGGGGTCGAGAGGAGCGGGCCGGGCGTCATGCCCAAAAGATAAGCCTGCCGGGTGGGGGCAGGCTGGGGAAGGTTATTGGGCTAGGCCACGGGGGTCACTTCACCTGCGACTTGAGGTAGGCGTAGATGTCGGTCAGGTCCTCGTCGCTGATCTGGGCGGTCGTGAAGTGGGGCATCATGGGCGCGAGTTCGCGGTCGGGGGCATGGCCCTCGCGGACAGCGGCCTCGAACTGCGACACCATCCAGCTTCCGGGACCGGTCGCGGTGTTGAGGGCCGGGCCGATGCCGCCCCCCGCATCCGCGCCGTGGCAGCCCGCGCAGTTGGCGGCAAACTTCTGCTGCCCCTGGCCGGTGTCGCCCGCCGTGGCGCTGGCGATGGCCGCCGCCTGGCTGTTGCTGACCGCCGGGTTGCCCGCCGCGGCCTTTTCGGTGTTCGTGGTACCCGTCTGGCCGAGTTCGGTGCCCTCGGACCCCTGGGCCGTGGGGGAGACGGGCTTGGCCTCGTTGGTGTTCCCCGTGCCCGGCTGCGGCGTGTCCTGGGAGCGCTGGCCCGGCGTGCCGTTGGCGGTCATCTGGCCGCCCAGCGTGCCGCTGTTCTCGTTGACGGTGTTGGCGTTGCTGCCCTCCGGCCCCGTGTTCGCCGTGTTGCCGTTCTGACCCTCACCCTGGGCACCAGCGGCTCCCATCCCGCCGCCGCTCATGGCCCCGCCCCGGCTGTTGCTGCTGACCTGTCCCGCACCTCCCTGCCCGGTTCCCCCGGCGGTGCCGGTCGTGCCGGACATATCGGCAGTGGGACCGCCCGGCTCGTTTTGCCCGTTGGTGGTGGTCTGGGCGGACGTGGCCCCCTCGGCCTGCGCCCCTCCGGCCCCGGCTTCCGGCGCGGCGGCGGCCTCGTGTTCCGGGGCCGACGCGATACGGTACCCGGCATAGGAACCGCCCAGCGCGAGCGCCAGCAGCAGCGTCATGGTGACGGCGAAGGTGTTCTTCATACCCCTTACCCTACCATACGGTCAGGGGACGTCTGACCGTGCCCGGCACGCACTGGGGGCCGCTCAGAACGGCAGAATCGCCGGTTGCTGCCACACGCCCTGCGCCAGTGTGAAGGGGCCGAAGGTGGGCTGGCCCAGCACGCCCAGGTCGGCGGTGAAGCTGCCGTCCACCCGGTAGGCGACCGGCTGCCCCCGCGCCACCTTCAAAAAGGCCCCGGCAGTCTGGAGCGTGACGGGCAGGCGCAGGTCGGCCCGCTGCTCGGTGCTGCCGCGCGCGGGCAGGTTCACGTCGGGCAGGTCGGCGGTGCCCACGTCGGTGCCGTCGAGAATCAGCCGCCCGCCGATCCGGGCCAGCCGCACCGGCACGGGGTTCGGGTTGCCCACGCGCAGCCGCAGCGTGACGCTCGCCACGGCTGGATTCGGGCCGCTGGGCAGGGTCAGGCCCGTCAGGCGCACACTCTCGACCTCGAAGGTGGGCACCTGCACCACCGACTGGGTGGGCGCGCACGCCCCCAGACCGAGCGCGAGCAGGGGAGCCAGCAGCAGCTTCTTCATGGCCTCAACTTACCTGCCCGGCCTGCGCCGAGTCTGACGGCCCGCCGGGGCGCACTGCTACGCTGCTCCCATGAAGCGGATGATGACGGTCCTGGCCCTCGCCGGAGCGTGGGGGGGCGCGGCACAGGCCGTGCGGGTGGACTTTGGGGTCACGTACCGGAGTGGCGGCCTGACGCCCTGGGACGGTGCCCTGGTGCGCGTGGGTGTGGGTGACGTCTCCTTCGGGCGCGGCACCCTGACGGCGGGGGTCTCCAACCGGGCCGCCGAGATCGGACTGGTCCAGGGGTTCAGCCTCCCGCCCGCCGGAACGGTGAGCGCCTCGGCCGACGCGGCGCTGGCCTGGGGTGGCGGGCTGCGCCTGGCCGCGCGGGTGGGCGGCACGCTCGGCCCGGTCGCGCTGAACGTGGGGGCAGCGGGCTTCACCACCGCGGCCACGGCCGTGGACCCGCTGGCCGCCTGGGCACTCACGCCCACTGCTCTGCGCACGCGCGGCTGGAATGCCGACTTCACAGCCCGCTACCGCGTGAACCGCACGCTGATCGCGGTGGTCGGCGGCGAGTTCGGGGCGCAGAACCAGGGTCTGCTGGGCGTGGAGTGGCGGCGTGATCTGACCCGTGTTCTGCCCCCCGCCGAGGGCGACGACCCGGATGCCGAACCCGGCACCGAGCGCACCGGCACGCTGGCGCTGCGGCTGGGTGCGCGCGCGGGCCAGAACGTGCTGGGGCTGAGCGGCGGCGTCACCTACAGCACCGAGGCGGGCCTGAGCCTGGCCCTGGACGCCCTGGCCGGGCCGGGAAGCTGGGGGGTGGTCGGCAGTCTGAACGCCCCGGACCTGCTGGGCGCGGGCAGCACGGCGGGCGTGTACCTGGCCTACGAACCCTGGCGGCTCGCCGCGGCTCCCCTGCGGGCCGGGGCACAGGCGACCGTCCCCGCCGGGCGCGGAACCCTCAGTCTGGACGTGCGGGGCGGCCTGCTGCCGGGCGGGGGCAGCGGCCTGGGTGCCCGCGTGGGCTACAGCTTTCCGCTGGGGGGTACCCCACCGGAACAGCCCTGAGACCAACTCCGGGCGCTAAACCCCGCGTCAGCGTGTGCCCGCCCTTCTCATGAGACGGGGTGGAAGACTCCGCGTGTGAAGCGAACTCTCTCTCTCGTGATCCTCGCGGCCTGTGCGCTGGGCGTTTCCCAGGCGGGTGCCCAAAGCGCGCAGGACATCCTGAACCGGGTGGACGCCGCGCAGAAGGCGGCCAAGGACGTGTCCTTCCGCCTTCAGGGCAGCGCGACCCTCGAATCGGCTGCTCAGAAGGTCGACCTCACCGTCAAGAGCATTCCCGCGCAGGGGCTGGCCCGCCTGCAATTCATGGCCCCCGACGCCCTGGCCGACAACATCGTGGTCGCCGACCGCAACGAGGTACGCCAGTACCTGTTCCTGACCAACCAGGTCACGGTGACGCCGACCCAGAAGGCCGCGGGCGGGGCGGGCCTGGGTGGCCTGGACTTCACCCAGCTCACCAACGCGGCGACCCTGCTCAGCCAGTACGACGTGAAGCTGCTGGGCACATCTATGGTGGCCGGCAAGAAGGTCTACCAACTGGAGGCCACGCCCAAGAACGCGGGCACCAGCGACCGCGCCCGCGTCTGGATCACCGAGGCGGGCTGGCGGCCCACCCGCGTGCAGCTCGTCGGCAACGGCAACAAGGTGCTGGCCGACCTCAACGTCACGAACTACAAGGTCAACAGCGGCCTGACTGCCTCGGGCCTCAAGGCACTGCCCAAAGACGCCCAGGTGATTCGGCAGTAACCGCCTGTCCTTGCGGAGGGGAGAGCGAGCAGCTTCGGCGGCGCTCTCCCCTCGCTCTTGTCGGGGCGGTGGGTTCTGGTGTCACGCTCAGCGTGTGGTGGTGTGCATTATTCATCCGGCAGGGATAGGCGAGCGCCCCCACCGCAGAGGGTGAGGGCGTGTTCGGTCGGGATGAAGCGTGGTGGGGAAAAGCTCAGCTCAGGACGCGGCGGGCACCCAGGTAGCGGCTGGCCCAGTAGGGGTTGCCGAACAGCGGTTCGATGACGGTGCGGCCCTGGTAGCTGTTGGCGTTCGCCATCTGGCCGCCGCCCACGTACACGCCCACGTGGCTGACGCCGCGCCCGGTCGTGTTGAAGAACACCAGGTCGCCGGGTTGCAGGTCGCGGCTGCTGACCGAGCGGCCCATGCGCCATTGCCCGGACGCCGTGCGCGGGAGGTTGATGCCCATCTGCTGGAACACGCGCATCGTGAAGCCCGAGCAGTCGATCCCGCGGCCACCCGTGCCGCCCAGGGCGTACCGGATGCCCAGGTAACGGGTCGCGGCGGTTCGCACGAAGGCACCACCGCTGCGGGAAGCAGGCGCGGCGGCCTGCACCGGGCGCGCGGCCTGGGCCGGGGCGGCCGGGCGCGTGACGGGACGTGCGGCGGCAGTAGGCCGGGCCGCTGGGGCCGCCGGAGCCGGGGCCGCCTGGGCCGCACCCACGTTGAGCTTCTGGCCCACCTCGATGGTGCTGCTGCTCAGACCGTTGAGCCTCATCAGCTCGGCAGGCTCGAGGTTGTGCGCGAGCGCCACCTTGTAGAGGGTGTCACCGGACTTGACCGTGTAGGAGGCGGCGAGAGCGCCACCGCTGCACAGGGCAGCCGCCATCAGAAGGATTCGGAACGCTTTCATCGACCGGGGAAGTTTACCCCGCCTTCATTTTATTTTCCTTAATCCTTGGGGGAAGGCCAGGTTTTTATGCGCCTATACGTACTCTATGCGAGGCTACCTCCGATGAATACGGGGAAAAACAGCACTTCTCCTCAAGCTTCTCAGATTTGGCCTCATTGTGTTTCTCATCCAGAAAAGTGGCGCTGGGCGGGACGTCAGAAGGGGAGAGGCGGCTCCCCCCGAACTCATCTTCCTCATGCTCCTGGGACGGGCGGGCCTGTCCAGCCGGGCTGAGCGCCGTGGCTGGCCTGGGGGGAGGAGCGACCTATACTCACTTCAGTGGGCGGAAGGGCCGTTTCAGGCCTGCCCCGGCCGGAGGACCGATGAAGGAACCCATGACCACCGACCAGCTCCTGCAAGGTCTCAAGCACTACCGCCGCATCGCGCGCCAGGACATGCTGCGCGCGCCCGAAACGCCCCACCCCGAGGCCTTCTTGCAGCACGCCGAGAGCCGCCGCGAGGTGTACGTGGCGCTGGGCAGCTATGCCGAGCAGCACGCGCCCGAGGACGTGATTGCCCACGCGTTGGAGCTGTACCGCCAGCTTCCCTTCGTGACCGGGACGCCCGAACACGAGCATCCCGACATCAAGGGCCGCGAGAACGCCCTGGAGAACTTCTTCCTGCTGGTGGGCCTGGACCCCAAGAGCCGCCGCGAGGCCCGCAGCCACCGCCCCAAACTCAACGCGCCGGGCACCGCGGCCCAGGGCTGAAGCCTGCGCCTGCCCCCCTCCCGCCTGCGCCGCCCAACCGTGCGCCAGTTCCCGCCACGGCGGCCAGCATGACGCTACCCTGCACCCCATGAGGCAGGGAAACGGCGTGGTGGACGTGGCAGCGCTCCAGGCCCTCGAAACGGAGGCGAAGGGCTGCACCGCCTGCAAACTGCGTCCCGGCTGCACCCAGGTGGTCGTCGCGGACGGTGACCCCGCCGCGCCCCTGGTCATCGTGGGCGAGGGGCCGGGCGGCGACGAGGACCGGGTGGGACGGCCCTTCGTGGGTCGGGCGGGGCAACTGCTCGACCGCATCCTGGCCGCCGTGAACCTGACGCGGCAGGACGCCTACTTCACCAACATCGTCAAGTGCCGACCGCCCGGCAACCGCGCCCCCGAACCCGACGAGACGGCCATCTGCACGGGCCTCTGGCTGGAACCGCAACTCGCCTTGCTGCGGCCCCGCGTGATTCTCAGCCTGGGCAACACCCCCACGCAGTACCTGCTGGGTATCCGCCAGGGCATCACCCGCACGCGCGGCACCTGGTATCCCTACCGCCACGCTGATGCCCACGGCGGCAGCCACGAGGCCCTGCTGATGCCGATGTTCCACCCCGCCTACCTCCTGCGCAACGACACCCGCGCCCCCGGTGGCCCCAAGAGCCTCACCTGGCGCGACATCCGCGAGGCCGCCGCCGTCCTGCGCGGGGAGAAGGAGCCGGAAGGACTGGTGCCCGCCGTGCCGCCGCCGACCGGGGGGCAGCCGACGCTGTTTTGAAGGGGAGAGGGATGAGGGGTTAGTCGTTAGGGAAAAGAAGGGCAGGGCAAGAGTGTTGCTGCTCCCTCACCCCTCATTCCTAACGCCTTCCCCCTCTACACTGCCCCCCATGCCGAACCTCGAATTCGTCGGACTCGTGAACAGCCTGCAAGCCACTGCCGAGGCGGCGCTGGGGGACCTGAACGCGGCCACCTCCAGCGCGGCGCGGGACGGGTTGCTGGAGGGGGGGCGGGCGCGACAGACCGCCGAGCGTTCCCTGCGGCTGCTGACTATGCTGGCCGAGAAGACCCGTGGCAACCTGGATTTCACCGAGGCCGAGCTGCTGACGAACGCCATCACGGGCCTGCGCGCCCGCCTCGAACCGTCCGAACGGGGGAACTAGCTTGCGCGCGCTGCTTCAGCGGGTCACGCGGGCCACCTGCGCCGTGGAGGGCCAGGTCACGGGGGAGACTGGCCCCGGATTCCTGGTCCTGCTGGGTGTGGCCCCGGACGACCGCCCCGAGACGGCGCGGCTGCTGGCGGCCAAAGTGGTCCGGCTGCGCGTCTTTGGGGATGAGGCGGGCAAGATGAACCGCAGCGTGCAGGACATCGGTGGGGGCATCCTCAGCGTCAGCCAGTTCACGCTGTACGCCGACACGCGCCGGGGCAACCGGCCCGGTTTCAGCGGCGCGGCTGCCCCCGACCACGCCCGCGCCCTGTACGCCGAGTTCAACGCGGCGCTGCGTGCCCACGGTGTGCCGGTGGGGGAGGGCGTCTTCGGTGCCCACATGGTCCTGGACCTCACCAACGACGGCCCGGTGACGCTGCTGCTGGATACGGCGGAAGCCTGATACCAGATTGCGTTGACTTCGCGAGAATCAACCGAGCGAAGCGAGAAGCAAAAAGGAGCGACTGGCGGCGATGGACCATGAGCGGATGAGCCTACGTTATTCCCAGCAAGAAAGGCGAGGGGCCGCCCCTGAGCCTCCAGCCCCTAGAGAACAGCCGGTGCTTTTCCGGATGTTCTGGAAGCAGAGCCAGCCGCTCCGAGCCGCACCTCAAGCGCCTCACCCACCGCGCCGGGCCGCCCGCTATCCTGCGCCCCATGAAATTCCGCCCCCCGCTGGACCGCTCTCTGCTGCTGGCCGCCGCGCTCCTGCTGGGGACGGCGGGTGCGTATACCGTCAAGCCGGGCGATACCCTCTACTCCATCGCGCGTGCGCACGGCACGACGGTGGCCGAACTCACCCGCCTCAATGGCCTCACGGGGACCGACATCTCGGTGGGGCAGAACCTGCGCCTGCCGGGGGAGGCGACCAGCACGGCCCCGGCCAGCCCGGCGTCCCCCGCCCTCCCCGACCCCGCGCCTCTGCCCCTGCCGGTTCCGGCGGGCACCTCGCAGATTGCGGGCGTGACGGTCACGGCCCCGGCCAGCCTGCGGATGGGCGACGCCTTCGTGCTGCGCCTCAGCGGGCCGCGGGCGGCGGGGGCCACCGTGCGTTTTCCCAGTGAGGTCGGGGAGGACGTGCGCCTGCCCGCCGAGAAGCTCACGCCCATCGGCGCGGCGGGCGAATACGTGGTGCCGGGGCGCGTGGTGCTGGGCAAGACCACCCCGGTCGTGTACGAGGTTCAGGTGGGGGGCGACCTGGTGCGGGGCCGCATTCCTGTCAGCGGGCTGGGCCAGGCCGTGCAGTACCTCAACCTGCCCCCCAGCATCAGCGGCAAGCTGAAGGACCCCGGACGCAAGGCCGAGGACGCCGCCGTCGAAAAGGCCTACGCCCGCCGCACCCCCCAGGTCTGGACGAAACCCTTCCAGCCCGCCGTGAACGTGAGGGCACAGAGCAGCGCCTTCGGCCAGCCGCGCACCTACGTGGCGGGTGGCCCGGTCCTGTACCACTACGGCACCGACTACCCTTCCCCCGTCGGCACCCCCGTCACCGCCGTGAACGACGGCGTGGTCGTGCTGGCGGGCAAGTATCCGGTGCGCGGCAACCTGGTCGTGATCGACCACGGTGCGGGCCTGACCAGCCTGTACTTTCACCAGAGCCGGATTCTGGTCAAGGTCGGCCAGCAGGTCCGGCGCGGCGAGAAGATCGGGGAGGTCGGCTCGACCGGCCTGAGCGCCGGGCCACACCTGCACCTCGAAATGCGCGTGCGCGGCGAGGGCACCAACCCGGCCGGGTGGATGAACCGTATCTGGCCGAAGTAGGGAAGCGGCCAGCGACCAGCCGCCAGTGGCCAGCAAGAACAAAGCCTCAGCGGTTGCTGGAGCTTTTGCGTTTCTGCTGGTCGCTGGCAGCTGACGGCTGATAGCTTATCCCCATGCCCCCACTTCCCACCCTGGACCAGCTCAACGCGCAGGGCGAGGGCCTGCTGCCCGGCCTGATCGGCATTCGCTTCACGCACGCCGAGGCCGGCCTGCTGCGCAGCGAGTTTACCGTGCGGCAGGAACTGCTGGCCCCCAACGGTTTTCTGCACGCCGCGAGCGTGGTGGCCCTCGCGGACACCACCTGCGGCTACGGCACGCGCATCCTGCTGCCCGAAGGCGCGAGCGGTTTCACCACCATCGAACTCAAGAGCAACCACCTCTCGACCGCCCGCGAGGGGACCGTCACCTGCGAGGCCCGCGCCGTCCACGCCGGGCGCACCACCCAGGTCTGGGACGCCGAGGTGCGCGCGCCCGGTGGAAAGGTGATGGCGCTCTTCCGGTGTACGCAGGCGGTGCTGTATCCCAAAGGGGCGCAGTAAGCGGTCAGCGGTGCGCAGTGAATCTCGTTCCTGCGCACCGCTGACCGCGCACCGCCTCCTCTGACCATGCCAGATGCCGCCCACTTCCTCCACCACCCCGACCCCCTGACCCGCGAGGTCGCGCGGGGGTATGCGTCGGGGGCCTTTTTGATGGACAACGGGGATGGCGTGCAGTGGTACATGGTGGAGACGCGGGCGCTGGTGCCGCTCACCGAAGGAGAGGGGCTGCATGTGGCGCGGCGGCTGCGGCGCGAGCTGCCCAGATTCGAGGTGCGGGTGGATACGGCCTTTGCGGAGGTGGTGGAGGGCTGCCGGGGCGAGTTGCCCGGTACCCCCGAACGCGACGGCGAGTGGATCAGCCCTGCTCTCGCCGCGATTTACCAGCACCTCCACGGCACGGGCATGGCGCATTCCTTCGAGGTCTGGCGGGAGGGCGAACTCGCGGGCGGGGTCCTGGGCCTGGCGCTGGGCGGGGCCTTTATCGCCGAGAGCAAGTTTCACCGCGTCACCAACGCGAGCAAGGCCGCGCTGATTCACCTCGCCGCCCACCTGCACGCGCGGGGCTTCACCCTGCTCGACGCCCAGATTCAGAACCCGCACATCGCTCGGCTGGGGGTGTACGAGGTGGGGGAGGCGGAGTACCGGCGGAGACTGGGGGAGGCGCTGGGGCGGGATGCTTCGCTGGGACGCGGTTAGCGGGACGCGGTGCGCGGGAAAAGCTCAAGGACTTTCACTGCGCACCGCGTCCCGCGCACGGCCTACCCTCCCAACGCTCCCCACAGCAGATACCCGTTCAACCCGATAATAACGGCCGCAAACACCCACCCCAGCACGCTCACCAGCGGGCGGCTGACCAGCACGCCCATCACGTCACGGCGGGCGGTGAACAGCAGCAGAGGCACCAGGGCAAAGGGCACGCCGAAGCTCAGGATGACCTGCGACAGCACCAGCGTGGAGGTGGCGTCCATCCCGGCCAGGATCACGGCGAAGGCGGGCAGCATGGTCAGGGTGCGCCGCAGCCAGATCGGAATGCTGAAGCTCACGAAGCCCTGCATGATGACCTGCCCGGCCATCGTGCCTACCGCGCTGCTGCTGAGGCCGCTGGCAAGGAGCGCCACCGCAAAGGCGACCGCCGCCGCCGGGCCGAGCAGCGGCGTGAGCGTGCGGTAGGCGGTTTCGAGGTTCCCGGCGTCGGCCACGCCCTTGCCGTGAAAGGTGGCCGCGCTGACGGCCAGCATGCTCATGTTGATCAGGCCCGCGAAGCCCATCGCCAGCAGCACGTCGATGCGGTTGAGGCGCGAGAGGCGAATCTTTTCCTCGTCGGTGCGGGTGGGGATGCGGCCCTGGGTGAGGGCCGAGTGCAGGTAGATCACGTGCGGCATGACAGTCGCGCCGATGATGCCCACGGCGAGGTAGACGCTCTCGGTGCCCTGGAAGCTGGGAATGAAGCCCCGCAACGCCTCCGCGCCGGGCCGCGCGACGAGCAGTTGCACGAGGTACGCCACGCCGATCACCAGCACGAAGCCCAGGATGGCGAGTTCCAGCGGCCGGAACCCCCGCTTTTGCAGCGTCAGCAGCGCGAAGGTCAGCCCCGCCGTGAGGACCGCGCCCCAGATCATCGGCAGGCCCGTCAGCAGGTGGATCGCCAGCGCCGCGCCCAGGAACTCGGCCAGGTCGGTCGCCATCGCCACCAGCTCGGCCTGAATCCAGTACAGCCACACCAGCGGGCGCGGCCAGCGTTCGCGGATAATTTCCGGCAGGTTCTTTCCGGTGGCGATGCCCAGCTTGGCGCTGAGGTTCTGGATCAGCAGCGCCATCAGGTTGGCGGCCAGGATCACCCACAGCAGCGTGTACCCGAACTGCGCGCCGCCCTGAATGTTGGTGGCGAAGTTGCCGGGGTCCATGTAGGCGATGGAGGCAATCACCGCCGGGCCGAGAAACGGCACGATGCGCGCCAGCCCCCGCCGCCCCGCGGGCCGCGTCAGCACTTCCTGCGCGCGTTCGGTCATCCGGGCGTCCAGCGCCGATGCCGGGGAGGAGGGGGGCTGGCGTTCAGACGAGGAGGGGGCCGAGGACATGGCGCGATTTTAGGCCAGACTAAAAATAAAATCTACCCTCACGAAAACTTGGCCGAAGGAGGGTGGGGGCTGCTGCGGGGGCCAGCCGAGGCCCAGCCTCCCCCTAGCCAACTCCCCGCCTGGCCTCCCCGGTGCCCTTACCCTGGCCGCATGACGGTCCCCGTTCTGACCAGCCCGGATCAGGTTGCGAGCACGCCCCTGCGCGTGCTGATCTGCGACGAGATGAACCCCGGCGACCTGCACCACGAGGGGTTCGAGATCGACTACGAGGGCAACCTCCCCCGTGAGGAGACGCTGCGCCGCCTGCCGGAGTACGACGCCCTGATCACCCGCAGCCGCACGAAAGTGGACCGCGAGCTGCTGGCGGCGGCGGGCGAGCGCCTGCGAGTCATTGGGCGCGGCGGCGTCGGCGTGGACAACATCGACCTCGAAGCGTGCAGCCGCCGCGGCATCCTGGTCCTGAACGCGCCCGAGAGCAACAACGTCTCGGCCGCCGAGCTGGCGATCATGCACCTGCTGGCCGCCGCGCGCGGCCTGACTCGCTCGGACCGCAAGACCCGCGCGGGCGAGTGGGACCGCAAGTTCCTGGGTGTGGAACTCAAGGACAAGACGCTGGGCATCGTCGGCCTGGGACGCATCGGGTCCATCGTGGCCGACCGGGCGCAGGGGCTGCGGCTGAAGGTGGTCGCCTTCGACCCCTACGTGCCCGAGAACAAGTTCGAGCGCCTGGGCGTGGAACGGGCCGCCAGCCTCGACGAGTTGCTGACGCAGGTGGATTTCCTGACCGTCCACACGCCGCTGACCGGGGAGACGCAGGGCATGATCGGTACGCGCGAACTCGCGCTGCTGCGCCCCGGCTCCATTGTGGTGAACGCGGCGCGCGGCGGCATCGTGGAGGAAGCGGCGCTGGTGGAGGCCCTGAAATCCGGGCACCTGTTCGGCGCGGGCGTGGACGTGTTCGTGGAGGAGCCGCCGACGCCGGACCACCCCTTCCTGGGTGCCCCCAACTTGGGCATCACGGCGCACCTCGGCGCGAACACCTTCGAGGCGCAGGAGCGGGTCGGCGCGGAGATCGTGGGGCGCGTGCTGGCCGCACTGCACGGCGACGTGAGCCGGGGCGCGGTGAATGCCCCGGCCCTCGATGCCCGGACGCTGGAGCTGCTGGGCGGCCACCTCGACCTGGGCGAGAAGCTGGGGCGCATCCTGGCGCAACTGCTGCCCGGCGCGCACGACCTGGAAGTGACCTTCCGGGGCGAGTTCGCCGCCGACCCCGCCCCGATCGTGACCGCTGCCCTGGTGGGCTACCTCAGCGGCAGCACCGACGAGCGGCCCAACATGATCAATGCCCGCGCGCTGGCGAAGGAACGCGGCCTGAATCTCGCCGTGCGCGAGGAGCAGGACAGCCCCGACTACCAGACCGAGGTGGTCGTGAAGGTCACGGGCGGTGCCCAGGGCGAGAAGCAGCGCACCCGCACGGTGGGCGGCACGGTCTTCGGCCGCAGCCCCCGCCTCACGCGCCTGCGCGACTACCGGGTGGAACTGGCCCCGGAAGGCTTCATCCTGATCGCCTCCAACCAGGACCGCCCCGGCGCGGTCGCCAAGCTCTCCAACCTGCTGGGCACCTGGGGCATCAACATCGCCGGGATGGCCCTGGGCCGCGCGCAGAAGGGCGGGCAGGCGCTGTTTACCCTGACCCTGGACGATGGCCTCACCCCCGAGCAGCTCCAGGCCATCCGCGACCTGGACGTGATCGACTCGGCCTTCCTGGTGCGGGTCTGAATCCAAAGTCGGACGAGTGGCGTGTGGTCCCGGCTCTAGGCTGGAGGCCATGCGCCGCCTCTTTGCCCTGCTGGCTGCCCTGAGCCTGAGTGCCCAGGCTGCCCCATCCGCCCTGATTCCGCCGGAGCCGCTGGAACTGGTCGGCATCGCGCCGGACGCCGCGCCGGGACAGCCGGGGGCACCCGTCACGGGCGTCCTGGCCGTGCGGGCCTACGGCGGCTCCACCGTCAAGCTGTACGACGCGGCCACTGCCCGGCAGCGCCGCGAGGTGCTCCTGCCGCCGGAGGTCGTCCTCACCGTCCCGCCCGCCCTCAGCCCGGATGGCAAGTGGCTCGCGGTCGCCCTCACGCCTGATCCCGACACCCGCGAGGGGCGGGTGGGCATCCTCTCCACCTTTCCGGTCTTCCCGCCTGCCTTCCGCGTGGTGCTGAAATCGGAGGGGCTGCGCGGCTCGCGGAACTTCGCCTTCAGCCCGGACGGCACGCGCCTCGCCGTGGGCAACCGGGACGGCTACGTGCAACTGTGGGACTGGCAGGCAGGCCAGCGCTTGAACACGGTGAAGAGCACCATCGACCCCGACTGGCTGAGCTTCAGCCCGGACGGGCGCTTTTTCACACCGCACTTCCGGGGGCAGACGGCGACACAACTGCTGGACGGTCACACGGGCGCACCCGTCAACACATTGCGGGGCGTCGGCTACGGGATGTTCACCCCGGACGGGCATTTCATCGCTTCGGGCGGGCGGTATCTGAGCCTGCCTTCCGGGGAAAAGGTCACGTCACCCGCGTATTTGAAGGGTGGGGTGACGGTTCAGGGCTACAGCCGGGACGGGAAACGGGTGCTGGTGCAGCTTCCGACCCCGGCGTCAACTCCGCGGCCCCACCTCACCTTTGCGCGAGGTCGGCGATGGGCGAACGCTGGCCCGCCGCACCCTTGACGGCCCTGGGTGGCCCCTAACCCTGCTGCCTGACGGGCGGCACATGCTCACCGGGGACCACAGCGGCGGCTTTCGCCTGCTGGACCTGCGGCCCTAGCCTTCCTCGCACAGCTCCCGCCCCAGCCGGTCGGCCGCCACCAGCAGCACGTCCCAGACGCTGGAAAAGGGCGGGGCGTAGGCGAGGTCCAGCTCGAAGAGATCCTGCACGCTGCCCTGCCCGTGCAGCAGCGCGGCCACCACGTCCACCCGCTTGACGCTGCCTGGCTGGCCGAGCAGTTGCGCGCCCAGCAGCCGCCCGCTGCCGCGCTCGCCGGTCAGGCGCACGTGGATCGGCGCGGCGTCCGGGTAGTACCCGGCGTGGTCGGTGCTGTCCACGTCCACGCTGACCCCCTCCATCCCCAGCCCGTCCGCCTCCGCCTGCGTGACGCCGGTGCGGGCCGCGCCCAGGCCGAAGACCTTGAAGATGCCGGTGCCGACGACGCCGGGAAAACGGGCGTCCCCGCCCGCCATATTCACGCCCGCCACGCGGCCCATGCGGTTCGCGGTGAGGCCCAGCGGGATATGAACCGGCTGCTCGGTGACGCGGTGCAGGCTCTCGGTGTTGTCGCCCGCCGCGTAGACGCCTTCCACATGGGTTTCCTGGCGTGCATTCACGGCGATGGCCCCCGTCCGGCCGAGGCGGACCCCGGCGGCCTGCGCCAGCTCGACATTCGGCTTCACCCCCACAGCCACGATGACCACCTCGGCGGGAACCAGGCCACCGTTCGTCTGCACGCCGGTCACGTGCCCGTCCTTTCCAGCCAACCCTTCCACCGTCGTGCCGCAGCGCACCTCCACGCCGTGCCGCTCCAGTTCGGCGCGCACCCGCTGCTGATGGGCAGGGTCCAGCATCCGCCCCGCGACTTCCGGCCCCTTTTCCAGCAGGGTCACGTCCAGCCCGCGCGAGCGCAGCGCCTCCGCCAGCTCCAGCCCGATGTACCCGCCGCCAATGATGCAGGCGCGTTTCGCCCCCGCCACGCTCGCCTCTATCGCCCGCCCATCAGGGAGGTCGCGCAGGACGTGAACGCCTGCGAGGCCGGTCCTGGCCCACTCAGGGCGCACGGCGCGGACCCCGGTGGCGATCAGCAGGCGGTCGTAGGGTTCGGTGAGGGTGCGCCCGGCGTCCCGGTCGAACACGGTCACGGTGCGGGCGGCGGCGTCCACCCCCGTCACCTCGTGGCGCAGGTGCACGTCCACGCCCTGCTCGCGCATCTGCCCCGGCGTGCGGGCGATCAGGTGCTCGAAGCCCGGCACGTCACCGCCGATGACGTAGGGGAGGCCACAGGCCCCGTAGCTGATGTTCGCGCTGCGCTCGAAGACCGTCACCTGCGCGTCCGGGTCAAACCGTCTGGCCCGGCTGGCCGCGCTCATGCCCGCCGCCACCCCACCCACAATCACGATCCGCATGGCTCCCAGGGTACGCGGCTTTCTCCCAGGGCGGTGCCCAGAAAGGTTGCCGAACCTTTCTGGGCCGAACGAAGTGATACCAAATTGCGTTGATTCCTTGGAATCAACCGAGCGGACTTGCAAAGCTGCGCAGCAGAGCGAGGAGCAAAAACTATGGGGTCGCGGCGATGGAACCGCCCAGTGTCCAGAGCCGCCTCTGGACACGCTTTCAGGGCGGGCAGGAACATCTGGCGTTTTCCCAGATGTCCGGGAATCAGAGCAATCCCGTATGAGAAACCGTGATAAGGGCGGCGTGAAGTGGAGTTGCTGCCCAGGACACGCGGCAACGGCTGGGGTGCGCCGCCCTGGCTCCGGCTCACGCCGGGCTGATTTTCCGTGGGGCGGGTCACGCTAGCCTGGGGACGTGAAGTGCACGCCCGTCCCACCCCGCCGCCTCCCGCGGCTGGTCCTGCCCCTGCTGGCCCTGAGTGCCCTGACGACTCCCGCCCCCGCTCGTGCCGCCCCCGGTGAGACGCGGGTGCCGCCTGACCCGCTGGTGCTGATAGGCGTGGCGCAGGAAGGCCAACTGGGCACCGCGGTGGGTGGCCTGGCGGCGGTGCGCGGCCGCTACAGCGCCCATGTGCGCCTGCTGGACGCCGTGACCGGCGAGGTCCGCCGCGAGGTCTTCCTGCCGCCCGAGGTGCAACTGAACGTCGCCCCGGCCCTCAGCCGCGACGGGCGCTGGCTGGCAGTGGCGCTCACGCCCGACCCAGTGACGCGGGCGGGCCGGGTGGGCGTGCTGAGCACCTTTCCGCCCCAGCCCGGTTTGGTCCAGCCCAGTTCGGCCCAGCCCGCTTCAGCCCAGCCCGGTCCCGTCCCCTCCGGCGCGGCCCCAGCCGGTCCAGCCCTGCCCAGTTCGGCCCCGCTCAGTCCAGCCCAGCCCGGCCCGCTTCCCCCCGGTTTCCAGAAGGTGCTGAGCGCGGGGGGCCTGATCGGCACGCTGCTGCTGGCCTTCAGCCCGGACGGCACGCGGCTGGCGGCGGGCAACCGCAGCGGCTATGCCCAGCTCTGGGACTGGCAGGCGGGGCGGCGCGTCACCACCGTGAGCAGCGAGAGTGGCCGGGAACCCTCGCGGCTGGAGTTCAGCCCCGACAGCCGCCTCTTCGCGCCGATCTTCCGGGGGCAGACACGCACGCGGCTGTTCGACGTGCCGACCGGCGCGCTGCGGACCACCCTGGGCGGGGTGGGCTACGGCACCTTCACGCCCGACAGCCGGGGCCTGCTGGCCTCGCGCGGCCGCCTGATCACCCTCCCCGAGGGCCGCGAGGCTCCCACGCCCCCCTACCTGATAGGCACCAGCGGCGTGATCGGCTTCAGCGCCGACGGCACGCGCGTGCTGGTGCGCCGCACGGGTGTGGACGTGCAGGGCCGCGAGTGGCTGGAACTGCGCGAGGTGGCGACCGGGCGGACCCTGGGCGCACTCACCCGCGTGTGGGACGGCTGGCCGGAAGCCCTCAGCCCCGACGGCACCACGCTGCTCGGGGGAGACGGCGAGGGCGGCATTCGCCTGCTGCCGCTGGCCCCCCGCTGAGGCGTCCTGCCGACGTTCCGCGTTCCCATGTCCCGCCCCGTACGGTTCTGAAAGGGGGCCGCGGATCAGACGCCTGTGCCCTGCCCGTGGGCGGGAACACTACCCTGGGGGCATGAGCGAGCGTCCGCTGCCCCCGCATACCCCGCTGAACCGCCCGCGCCTGATTGCACCCGGCCCGGTCGAGGTCGAGCCGCGCGTGCTGCTGGAACTGGCCCGGCCCCAGATCCACCACCGCGCCCCGGAGGGGGTCGCGCGGCTGATGGAGGCCCGCGAGAAACTCACCCGGCTGCTGGGCGACCCCTACGACGCAGTGATCACCACCAGCAGCGGCACCGGGGCCTTCGAGGGGGCGCTGATCAGCCTCACGCCGGAGGGGGGCCGGGTGGTCAACGCGCAGGCCGGGAAGTTCAGCGAACGCTGGGGCGACATGAGCGAGCGGCTGGGCTACGACACGACCCGCGTGGCCCGGCCCTGGGGCGACCTTCTCGACCTGCAGGAGGTGGCCGACGCCGCGAAGGACGCGCATACCCTGCTGGTCACCCACAGTGAAACGAGCACCGGGGCGCTGCACGACCTCGCGGCCATCGCGCAGGCGGCGCGGGCGCAGAATCCCGACCTGATCATCATCGCCGACTGCATCACCAGCTACGGCGTGGCGGAGTTGCGGCCCGCCGCCTGGGGCGTGGACGTGGTGGTCAGCGGCAGCCAGAAGGGCGCGGCTACTCCGCCCGGCCTGGGCTTCGTGCTGTTCAGTCCCCAGGTGCAGGAACGGATGGTGCCCGCTCCCCGGCGCGGCTTCTCCCTCGACCTGACCCGCGAGCTGAAGGGCCAGAAGGCCGGAAACACGCCCCAGACCCCGGCCATCAACCTGATTTCCGCGCTCTCGGTGGCCCTGGACCGCCTGCTCGCCGTGCCGCTGGAGGTGCTGTGGGCCGAGAAACGGCAGCAGGCGGATGCGCTGCTTGCCGCTGGGGCCGCCCTGGGTGCCCCGTCCTGGACCGAGCGCCCCTCGCCCGCCGTCGCGGTGCTGAAGCCCCCCGCGCCTCTCACCGGGCGGCAGGTCGCGGCCCGCCTCGCCGGGATGGGGCAGCGGGCGCTGGCGGGTCAGGCCCCATTCGAGGACGCCGTCTTCCGCGTCAGCACCCTGGGCTACGCCGACCGCTACGACGCCCTGGGCATCGCGGGAATGCTGGAGGATGCCTTCCAGAGCCTGGGCCTGACCTTCGAGCGGGGGGTCGCCGTGCAGGCGGCCTGGGCCGCGCTGGCCGCCCAGGGGCAGGAGCGCGCTGCCGGACCTGTTTCCACGGCCTGAGCGGCACGCCCGCCCACCTTTCCGCTCGGTCAGGTGCATCGGGTAGGATAGGCGCATGGCGACCCTTTACGTGATCCTGCTCACCTTGCACAACCTCACGCGCTGGCTGGTGCTGCTGGCAGGTGTCTGGGCACTGCTGCGTTCGTTCCGGGGAGTGGGCGGCGTGCAGCCCTTTACTGGCACCGACCGCAGCGCCGTGTCCATCTTCATGGGGACCCTGCACCTTCAGGTCGTCCTGGGGCTGCTGCTGTTCGGCCTGCTCGGCTCCCAGGGCGCGCGCGCCTTTGCCGAGGGCCGTCCCAGCTTTCAGTGGGAACACGTGGGCCTGGGCCTGCTGGCCGCCGTCTTCGCCACCGTCGGCAACGCCCTGACCAAACGCGCGGAGGGCAACCAGGCCAAGTTCCGCGCGGCGAGCCTCTGGACGGTCCTGAGCCTGCTGGCGGTGCTGCTGGCGATTCCGTGGTGGCGGCCCCTGCTGCGGCTGTTCGCGTAAGCGGTCAGCCTTCAGCCGTCAGCAGAAAGAGCAGCAGATGCCCAAGCGTCCGCTGCTCTTTTGCTGATACCTGACTGCTGAGGGCTGAAAGCTCTGCTTACCTCTTCTGCTTACCTCTGCGGCTCGATGATCACCTTCCCGGTCGTCTTGCGGTCCAGCATGTCCTGGAAGGCGCGGGGGCTGTCCGCCAGGGCGTAGGTCGGCCCGACCTGGGGTGTGACCTGCCCGCTGGCGACCAGGGGCGTGAGGGCCTGGGCCGCCTCGCGGGTCGCTGCCTGGTCCCCCATCAGCGAGGTCAGCCACAGGCCGGTCACGGTCAGGTTGCGTTTCATCAGTTCGACCGGGCGCAGGTTGGCCTGCTCGCGGCTCGCGTTCCCGATCACGATGATGCGGCCCCGGTTGGCGGCCATGTCGAGGCTTTCCTGAAAGCGTTTGCCGCCCACGACCTCCAGAATCAGCGGCACACCCTTGCCCCCCGCCGCGTCCCGCACCTTCTGCACGCGGTCGGGGTCGTCCTGAAGCAGCGTCACGTCCGCGCCGAGGTCACGGGCGAGCTGGAGTTTTTCCTCGGTGCTCGCCATCGCAATGACGTTCATGCCCAGGGCCTTGGCAAGCTGGATGGACGCCGTGCCCAGTGCCCCCGCCGCCGCCTGCACCAGCACCCATTCGCCTTCCCTCCCGTGGCCCAGCGTCTTGAGGCCGTGGTACGCGGTGAAGTACGACACCGGAAAGGCCGCCGCCTGTGCTGCCGTCAGGTTCTGCGGCACCGGAATCAGCGCGGCGGCAGGGGAGAGGGCGTACTCGGCCAGGCCCCCGCGTCCGCCCAGGCTGGCGACCCGCTGCCCGACCTGCACCCCCGTCACGCCCTCGCCCAGCGCGTCCACGACTCCGGCGAACTCCATGCCCGGCGTGTAGGGCACCCTCGTGCGCGTGAGGTACTCGCCGGCCACGGCCAGCACGTCCGCGAAGTTGATGCCGACCGCCTCCACCTTCAGGCGGACCTCGCCGGGGCCGGGTTGCGGCACGGACAGCTCGCGCAGTTGCATCACGTCGGGGGGGCCGAGGCGCTCGACCACGATGGCCTTCATGCTGTCGCTCATGGGGCGAGCATACCCGCTGCTCTCCGGCGGGATGAACTGTCCCCCGCGCAGTGAACGCGCACGTACACTCTGAACGTGCGCGTATTTGACCCTGCCCGCCCGGCGTGGAAGCATGGGGAGGTACACGGCACAGCATCACAGGAGGCACTGCATGAGCATCGTTGACCAGACCCGCGAGGGTGACGTTCTCGTCCTGACCATCAACAACCCGCCCGTGAACGCCTTTTCGCCCGGCGTGCCGGAAGGCCTCCACGCGGGCCTGGACGCCGCCGAGGCCGACGAGGGCGTTAAAGCCGTCGTCATCATCGGCGGCGGGCGCACCTTCATTGCGGGAGCGGACATCAAGACCTTCGACCTGCCCCGCGAGCAGGCCCCCGACCTGCGCGGCTTCGTCGCCCGCCTGGACGCCTTTTCCAAGCCCACCGTCGCGGCGATTCACGGCACGGCGCTGGGCGGCGGCCTGGAAGTGGCGCTGGCCTGCACCTACCGTGTGGCGACGAAGGACGCCCGGATGGGCCTCCCGGAAGTCAAGCTGGGCGTGCTGCCCGGCGCGGGCGGCACCCAGCGTCTGCCCCGCGTGGTGGGTGTGCAAAAGGCGTTGGAGATGATGCTCTCCGGCAACCCCATCGGGGCGACGGAAGCGAAGGACCTCGGCCTGGTGGATGAAATCGTGGAAGGCGACCTGCGTGAAGGGGCCGTGGCCTTTGCCCGCGCCCATGCTGACCAGCGCCCCCTCCCGCGTATCAGCGAGCGGCAGGTGCAGGACGCCAGCCCCGAACTGTTCGCCGCCGCCCGCGAGGGCCTGAAGAAGACCCACCGCGGCCAGCTCTCGCCCGGCCTCATCGTCGACCTGGCCGAGATGGCCGCGACCAAACCCTTCCAGGAAGGCTGGGACGCCGAGGCCCGGCTGTTCATGCAGGCCAAGGATTCGCCGCAGTCGCGCGGTCTGCGCCATATCTTCTTCGCGGAGCGCGAGGCGGGCAAGATTCCCGGCCTGACCAAAGACACGCCCACCACCGAGATTAACCAGGCGGGCATCATCGGCGCGGGCACGATGGGCGGCGGCATCGCCATGAACTTCCTGAATGTGGGCATTCCCGTCACCACCGTGGAAACCTCGCAGGAGGCGCTCGACCGCGGCCTCTCCACCATCCGCCGCAACTACGAGAACACCGCGAAAAAGGGCCGCCTGACGATGGAGCAGGTCGAGCAGCGCATGAACCTGCTCACGCCCACCCTCGACATGGGCGACTTGAAGGACGCCGACATCATCATCGAGGCCGTGTTCGAGAACATGGACGTGAAGAAGGACATCTTCAAGCGGCTCGACACCATCGCCAAACCCGGCGCGATTCTCGCCAGCAACACCTCCACCCTGGACGTGAACGAGATCGCCTCCGTCACCTCGCGGCCCGAACAGGTGATCGGCCTGCACTTCTTCAGCCCGGCCAACGTGATGAAGCTGCTGGAAATCGTGCGCGCTGACAAGACGAGCGACAGTGTGCTGGCGACCAGCCTAAACCTCGCCCGGCGCATCGGCAAGGTGGGTGTGGTGGTCGGCGTCTGCGACGGCTTCGTGGGTAACCGCATGGTCCACCGCTACGGCGACGAGGCCCGCAAGCTGGTGGAGGAGGGCGCGCGCCCCGAGGACGCCGACGCCGCGATGAACGCGCTGGGCCTCCCGATGGGACCCTTCCAGATGAGCGATATGGCGGGCCTGGATATCGGCTACGCCATTCGCCAGCATCAGGCGCAGGTGCGCGGGCAGCCCAAACCCGACGGCTGGCTCGACCGCATCGTCGAGACGGGCCGCAAGGGCCAGAAGACCGGCGCGGGCATCTACGACTACGACGAGAGCCGGAGGCCCCGCCCCAACGCCGACGTGCAGCGGCTGATCGAGGACTACCGCGCCGAGAAGGGCGTCCAGCCCCGCGAGGTCAGCCGCGAGGAGGCCACCGACCGCCTGGTCTACTCGCTGGTCAACGAGGGCGCGAAGATTCTGGAAGAAGGCATCGCCCAGCGCGCGGGCGACATCGACGTGATCTACATCTACGGCTACGGCTTCCCCGCCTACCGCGGCGGCCCGATGCAGTACGCCGACGAGATGGGCCTGAAAAACGTTGCCGCCGCCCTGGAAGAGTACGGCCAGACGCCTGCGCCGCTGCTGAAGCAGTTGGCCGACGAGGGCAAGACGTTTGCCCAGTACGACCGGGAAAAGGCGCGGGCCTGAAACTCCGCCCGCCCAGGAGGTGACGCATGAGCCAGCCCGCTCTCACCGTGCGCGTCCTGAACGCCGCTGAGGCTGCGGTGCTGGACCATGTGGCCCCGGACGTTTTCGACGGCCCGCCGGACCCCCGCTGGACCGCCGAGTTCTTCGCGGACCCCCGGCACCATCTGGCGGTGGCCCTGGACGGTGAAACAGTGGTCGGCATGGCGGGAGGGTTCCGGTACGTCTACCCCGACAAGCCGCCGGAACTGTTCGTCAACGAGGTCGCCGTCTCGCCCGCTTACCAGGGGCAGGGCCTGGGCCACCGCCTGATGGACGCCCTGACCACGCACGCCCGCTCGCTGGGCTGCGTGGCCGCCTGGGTGCTGACCGAGGCCGACAACACTGCGGCGCGCCGCCTGTACCGAGCCTCGGGCGGCCTGGAAGAGAG
Organism: Deinococcus carri; assembly: GCF_039545055.1. Taxonomy (NCBI): domain Bacteria; kingdom Thermotogati; phylum Deinococcota; class Deinococci; order Deinococcales; family Deinococcaceae; genus Deinococcus; species Deinococcus carri. The sequence goes on along the minus strand of NZ_BAABRP010000022.1, from coordinate 15,347 downwards.
CTGCCAGATTTTCGTGATTCCGCTGGAGCAGGCCGACGCTGGCCTGCTTCCCCCATCCTGAAGGAGTATTCCCCATGCCCGAAGCTGTCATCGTCTCCACCGCCCGCACCCCCATCGGCAAGGCCTACCGGGGCTACCTCAACGACACCCACGGGTCCGATATCGGCGCGCATGTCGTCTCGCACGCCGTGCAGCGCGCGGGGGTGGACCCCGCCGAGGTCGAGGACGTGATCATGGGGGCCGGGAACCCCGAGGGCGCGACCGGCTCCAACATTGCCCGCCAGATCGCGCTGCGGGCGGGCTTTCCCGTCACGGTGTCGGGCGTGACCGTCAACCGCTTCTGCTCCAGCGGCCTGAACACCATCGCCCTCGCGGCGAACCACGTGATGGCCGGGCAGGGCGACATCTTCGTGGCAGGCGGCCTGGAAAGCATCAGCCTGACTCAGAACGAACACGCCAACAAGTACCGCCTGCGCGGCGAGTGGCTGATGGAGCACAAGCCCGACATCTACATGCCGATGCTGGAAACGGCAGAGGTCGTCGCCAAGCGTTACGGCATCAGCCGCGACGTGCAGGACGAGTACGCCTACCAGTCCCAGATGCGGACGGCGGCGGCCCAGCAGCAGGGCCTCTTTGATGACGAGATCGTGCCCTTCGCGGCCAGCATGAAGGTGCAGGACAAGGCGACGGGCGAAATCAGCGACCGCGAAGTGACCCTGACAAAGGACGAGGGCAACCGCCCCGAAACCACGCTGGAGGGCCTCGCCAAGCTCAAGCCCGTCATCGAGGGCGGCGTGATCACGGCGGGCAACGCCTCGCAGCTCAGCGACGGTGCGTCGGCGGTTGTGGTGATGAGTGCGGACCTCGCCCGCGAGCGCGGCCTGCAACCCCTCGGCCTCTTCAAGGGCTTCGCGGTGGCCGCCTGCGAACCCGACGAGATGGGCATCGGCCCGATCTTCGCCGTGCCCAAGCTGCTGGGGCGTCATGGCCTGACGGTGGACGACATCGACCTGTGGGAGCTGAACGAGGCCTTTGCCGTCCAGACCGTCTACTGCCGCGACAAGCTGGGCATCAACCCCGAGATTTACAACGTGAACGGCGGCTCCATCTCCATCGGCCACCCCTACGGTATGAGCGGTGCGCGCCTGACCGGGCACATCCTGCTGGAAGGCAAGCGACGGGGGGCCAAGCATGTGGTCGTCACCATGTGCGTGGGCGGCGGTATGGGGGCGGCGGGGCTGTTCGAGGTGTTGTAAGGAAGCTCTCAGCCGTCAGCGTTCGGCTTGAAGCTCATGCCCCGGCTTGCTGTGGTCGGGGCATGGCTTACAGAAAAAACCCGCGCGGGTGACCTTTGCGGTCATCCTACGCGGGCGTTTGGGCTGAGTTGCTTTAGCGAACGGCGGTGATGCGTACCTGGCGGGCACCGAACTGAATGGCCTGGCTGCGGGTGGACATCCAGATATCCAGGCTTCCGGTCTTGCGGGCGGCCATCGTGTCTTCCACCACGAACACCCGGCCCCGGAACAGGTTGTTGTACCGGCCGCTCAGGTCCTCGATCATGATCCGGCTGCCGTAGGGAAAGCTGCGCAGCAGGTCGCGGCTGAGGGCGACCACGCCGCTGCGGACGCGGGTGCCGGTGGCCGTGATAAAGGGCGTGGAATCGGTCTGTCCGGGCGTGCTGTTGTAGGCAGTCGCGCGCACGATGACGCTGCGGCCCGTGCGGGTGCTGCCGCGGGCCAGTTCCGTCTGCGCGAGCTGCACCCCCTGGGCACGAATCTGGGCGGCCCGGTCGGCCTGACTTGGCACCGCCGCCGGAGTGGCAGCCGTCTGCGCCACAGGCAGCGGGGCCTGGACCGCCGGGGCAGGCGTGGGAAGGACTTCGGGAGCCAGCGCGGCCTGAACCGCCTGCGCGGCGATGTTGGAAGCAGGAAGAGCCGGGGTAGCGCCCGCGGTCCCCAGGGCAACCAGCACCCCCACTTGCATCCAGCGGTTGAACGTTTGGAACATGCAATCTCCTACGGCCCTGCCGGACAGCAGGACCGGTTGATGGGTTGGGAATAGAGGAGGAGCCAGCAAGACCCGCTCGCTTCAGGAGCGAGCCTAAAGACCTCCGATGGGAGCTCGCTGTGAAAATGTACCTTTACCTCTCATCTGTTGGACTCTAACCATCACTTCGTCGGTAGCGTTGCAACCGCAAACGTCGTAGATACCGACCAAAAGAGAATGAGACGACTTCTAATGCTCTCATTTAGTTTCTCATTAAATAAAGTGGGATTGGGTCAAAAAACATCCTGGTACTGTGGGCTTGACCCATTTGGACGGCGGATTTGTCACCCGTTCTACATTGAATGGCTTAAGCAAGGTGGGTGAGGCCACACATCAGCGTGCCTCACCCACCCTGGTCTGCCGGAGTCTCTCAGAGAACTCTTACTTTTTCTCCTCGGGGGCCTCGGTGGGGATGGCGGCCCAGCGGGAGATCACCTCGGAGGCGACGTTGCGGTAGATCGGGGCGGCGAGCATGGAACCGTGGTAGTCGATCTTGGCCCCGTGGACCATCACCGCGATGGTGATGCGGGGGGCCTCGGCAGGCCAGAACCCGGCAAAGACGCTGTCGAACAGGCTGCTGGAGTAACCGTGGGCACCCGACACCTGGGCCGTGCCCGTCTTGCCCGCCAGGGCGTACCCCTTGATGCCGGCCTGGTGGGGAATCTGCTTGTCGATCACGGCCTGGAGCATCTGGCGGGTGATGCGGGCGGTTTCGGGGCGCAGCACCTCGCGCCGCTCGCCCGCCGGTTCACTCTCTACCAGACGGGGCGAGACGTAGAGGCCATCGTTCGCCAGGCTATTGTAGGCCGCCGCCAGTTGCAGGGTGGTGCCGCTCATGCCCTGCCCGAAGGCGTTCGTGGCGCGTACCAGGTCGTCCCAGTTGCGCAGCGGTTGCAGGCGGCCGGTGCTGGTCACCACGGTGGGCAGGTCCACGTAGTCCCCGAAACCGTAGCGGCCCAGGTAGCCGCGCATCCGCTCCGGCGCGAAGTGCTCCACGATATGGCTCATGCCCACGTTGCTGCTGTATTGCAGGACCTGCCGCGTGGTCAGGCTGCCGGGGTGCGCCACCGCGTCCCCGATGTTGCTGCCCCAGCGTCCGCCGACGTAGCGGTGCATGGGCGTGTTGTACAGCGTGTCGGGCGTGGTCAGGCCCTCGTTCAGCGCCGCGGCCACGACCAGCCCCTTGATGGTCGAGCCGGGTTCGAACACGTCCAGGAAGGGCCGATTGCGCCGGGCCTCGGGGGCGTACTCCCGCCAGTTGTTGGGGTCGAAGGGCGGGTAGCTGGCCGCCGCGAGGACCCGTCCGGTGCGGGTTTCGAGCACCACCACCGAGCCGTACTCGCCCTGGTGCTTGGGCACGGCCTCGGCCAGCGCCGCCTCGGCGGCGGCCTGCGCGCCCGGATCGAGGGTCAGCTTGAGGTTCTTGCCGCCCTCCAGCGCCCGGTTGTAGGCGGCCTCCAGGCCCTCCAGCCCCTCGGTCGCGCCCATCAGGCCGAGGACCTGTCCGGCCAGCTTGCCCTGGGGATAGACCCGTTTGCCGTTCACGCTGCGCGCCAGCACCGTTCCGTCAGAGGCGGTGATGGTGCCGCGCGCCTGCATCACCGAGCGCTTGACCCCCTGGGGCACGTTCCACTCGAGCTGCGCGTAGGCCCACACCAGCGTCAGAAACAGGACCAGCGCGATCACTTGCATCAGGCGGGAACGGTGGTGGATCTTCACTTCCATGCGGTGGTCACCTCCAGGGTGGTGCGGGCGGGTGCGGGGGCCGGGGCGGGCAGGGCAGTGAGGTCCTGAACGGTCTTGGGCGCTTCGGCAAAGGGCCGCATCCCGTTTTGCAAGGCCCACTCGCGGATGCGGGGCGCGCCGTTCAGCGCCTGAACGCGCAGTTCGAGGTCGTCGCGCTGGGTGGTCAGGACCGCCTCCCGGTCGCGGGCATCCAGCAGCGTCTTACGCACGTCCTGGGTCAGGTACCGCGCGCCGACCAGCAGCAGCGCCAGCGCCAGATAGATGGCGACGTAACGGATGGCACGCGCCCGCCAGGTCGCGGGACTCAGGTCGAAGCGGCGGGCCATCACGGCGCTTCCTCCGGTTCGTCCTGGGGGGCGACCTCGCCGGGGGCCAGTTTCTCGGCGGCACGCAGCTTGGCGCTGCGGGCGCGGGGGTTGGTGGCCTGCTCGGCCTCGCTGGCCTCCACCGGCCGCTTGGTCAGGGGCCGCAGGGACGGGCTGCCCCGCAGGAAGCGCTTCACGATGCGGTCCTCAAGCGAGTGAAAGGAGATGACCGCCAGGCGGCCGCCGGGGGTAAGGAGCACTTCCGCCGCCTGGAGGCCATCGCGCAGCGCCCCCAGCTCGTCGTTGACGTGAATCCGCAGGGCCTGGAAGGTCCGGCGGGCCGGGTGAATGCCCTTCGAGAAACCGGGATAGGCCCGCTTGACGATCTCCGCGAGCTGCACGGTGCTCTCGATGGGGGCCTTCTCGCGCGCCTGCCCGATGGCGCGGGCGATCCGGCGCGAATGCCGGTCCTCGCCGTACTCGTAGATGATGGCGGCGAGGTCCTCTTCGGCGTAGGTGTTGACCACGTCGGCGGCGCTCTCGCCCGCCTGGCTCATGCGCATGTCGAGCGGTGCGGCCGAGTGGTACGAGAACCCGCGCCCGGTGTCGTCGAGCTGAAAGCTGCTCACGCCGATGTCGAGCAGCACGCCGTCCACCCCGGTCACGCCGGCGCGGGCGAGCAGTTCGCGCATGTCGCGGTAGTTGCCCTCCAGCACATGCAGGCCGGGAATCTGGGCCTCGCGGGCGCGGTTCAGCGCGTAGGGGTCCTGATCGATGCCGTAGACGGTCGCCCCGGCTTCCAGCAGCAGCCGGGTATGCCCGGCCCCGCCGAGCGTGCCGTCCACGATCACGCGGCCCGGCGCGGGGGCGAGGGCCTGAAGCACCTCGGCGGCCAGGACCGGGGTATGAGAGAGAGACTGGGGATCGGGGATATCGGGGGAGGCTGTGTTCATGGGGGTCACGCCACGAAATTGGCGAGAAGGTCGGGTCTGGGCGGGTCGCTCTGCACGGCCTGGATGGCCGCTTCCCAGCGGTCCGGATTCCAGAGTTCCAGCCGTCCGGGCGCACCCGCCACGATCACGTCGCTGCCCAGGGCGGCAAAGGTCCGCAGCGTCTGGGGAATCGAAACACGGCTCTGGTTGTCGAGCCGCGCCTTGCCAGCACCGGAATAGAAGAAGCGCACGAACGCCCGCGACTGGGCATCCGTCAGCGGCAGGCCTTCGAGTTGTTCCTCCACACGCCGCCAACTGGCGAGTGGGAAGACATACAGGCAGCCTTCCATGCCGCGTGTGAGAATCATCCCGTCCTCGACGAATTCCCGAAAGGCGGGTGGCATGACCACGCGGCCCTTGTCGTCGATGGTGTAGGGGTATTCTCCAAACGGCAAACGCTCCTCTTCCCCACGTGCCTCCCACCACGTAGGAGTGGGGGCGAGACACATGCTGAGCAGCCCAGCCTTGCGCTGTGGGCGCACGGCTGAGGCTGTTGCGGCGAGTGTAACAGTCAAGCCCATCATTTACCACCGTCTCCCACATTTCTCCCCACTTCTCCCCCGAGGCAGACCTGCTTCCCCACCCGGCTCCCCCCGACCCCCGCGGCCGCCCCGTACTTACGAGCCGCCCGAACCGGGAATAAGGGCGTGAGGAAGGCCTTTTTTCCGTCCGGCGAAGGAAGGGGGGGAGGAGACAAGGCCGGACCTCTCCCACCAGTCTGCCGGGGACAATCTCCCACCCCTGGCCCACGTAGCCTCTGCCCATGCAGAAGCTCGATTCGATGCAGGCCGGCGCTGTTCTCGCGGCGCTGGCGGTCGCCCTCGGCGCGTTCGGTGCCCACGCCCTGAAAGCCAGCCTGGACCCCGCCATGCTCGCCAACTTCGAGACGGGGGTGCGGTATCAGATGTATGCGGCCCTGGCCCTGCTCGTCCTGGGAACGCAGCCCGGCCAGCGCCGTGCGCCGCCGCTGCTGCTCGCCGGGGCCATCATCTTCAGCGGGACCCTGTACGTGCTCGCCCTGAGTGGCGTGCGCTGGCTGGGAGCCGTCACGCCGGTCGGCGGCGTGCTGCTGATCGCGGGATTCGTGCTGGCGGCGCTGGACGCGCGGCGGGGGTAGGGCTTTCCCTGTTCCTTCCCACAACGCAGACGCCGCCCCGTGGATGGAGGCGGCGTCTGACGGTGTGGTGCGGGGGGGCGATAAGCCGGGTTCTGTGGCCCACCGGGGTGGGGTCACGGTCATCTCTCTGGGACGCACGTCGCCGCGCGCCTCAAGCGACCATCCTGGCGGTCAGTGGGGCGGGCCGCCCCTCGCGCACTGTCGGGTCTTGCACCAGATGGGGTTTACCAGCGCCCCCCGTCTCCGGGGAGCCTGGTGCGCTCTTACCGCACCGTTTCACCCTGACCAGCCCCGTCCGCGCCCGGACTGTTGAGGCTGGCGGTCTGGTTTCTGTGGCACTGTCCTTCGGCTTCGCCGCCTCCCGCACGCTGGTGGCGCACGCACGGGCGCTCAGACTCGCCGACCAGCCGTTAGCTGGCATCCTGCCCTGCGGTGCCCGGACTTTCCTCACCCTGTTGCCAGGGCGCGACCGTGGACCCCCCCGCGAGCGCCAGTTTAGCAGGGGTCAGTGGTCAGTAGGAAGTGGTAAGTGGGAGCAAAGGCAGAAGGCTCACGCTCCCGCCACGCTTTTTCCATTCACCACTTCCCGTATCACCCCCACCGATCCAGCATTTCCCGCTCGGCCCTTTCCCAGGCGTGGCGGGGCACCTGCGCGGGGTTCAGCAGGTCGTGGAGGTCGCGGGGCGAGAGCTGGCGGTACTCGCCGGGGGCCAGGTCGCCCAGCCACAGGCCGCCCACGCGGTAGCGCAGCAGCCGGGTGACGGGATAGCCGACAGCCTCCAGCATCCGGCGTACCTGACGGTTGCGGCCTTCACCGAGGATCACGAGTGCGCCGCCGGGCGCGGGCCGGGCGCTGAGTGCCTGGGCGGGGCCGTCGTCCAGCTCGACGCCTTCTTCCAGCGCGCGCAGTTCGGCAGCGCCGGGGTCGCCCTCCGTCCAGGCGCGGTACGCCTTCTCATGGCCGTAGCGGGGGTGGGTCAGGGTGAGGGTCAGTTGTCCGTCGGTGGTGAGGAGCAGCAGCCCCTCCGAATCCTTATCCAGCCGCCCGACCGGATGCAGGCCGGGGACAGGCGGCATGGCGTCCAGCACGTTTCGGCGGCCGTACTCGTCGCGGGCGGTGGTGACGTATCCGGCGGGCTTGTACAGCAGGAAGGTGACGCTTTCCAGCCCCGCCGTTTCGATGAGGTTGCCGTCCACCCGCACCTCGTCGGTGGGGGAGACGGTGCGCCCCAGCGCGGCGACCTCGCCGTTCACGGTCACGCGGCCCGCCGTGATCAGGTCCTCGGCGGCGCGGCGCGAGGCGACCCCGGCGCGGGCGAGGCGCTTCTGGAGGCGTTCCCCCCCGCCCGTCCCACTCCCACCCGTCACAGGCGACCCCGGCGGGAGGGAGCGCTCAGGATGCCCAGGACAGCCGTCAGGGTCAGCACGGCTCCCAGGAGCAGCAGGGCGGTGCGCAGCGACCCCGGCAGGCTGCTGCCCAGGCGCACTACGGGCGGCACCAGCGCCGCGACGGTCAGCAGGTTGCCCGCGGCCAGCGCGCCGGTGCCCAGGCTGTCCGGGCGGGCACTGGCCGCCAGCAGGAACGCGCCCCAGGCCACCACCAGGCCCCCCGCCGCCCGCGCCAGCCACAGCGGCGAGACCCCCAGCAGGGACGCGACCCCGGCGGGCAGGAAATACAGGAACAGCCCGGCTGGCAGAAAGACCAGCGCGGAGAGCCAGAAGGCGGCGCGCAACACGCTGTGCAGTGTACGCGCGTGGGAGGCAGAAGGCGGATGGCAGATGGTGAAGGTAGCTTCGGCCAAAGCTCTTGCTGGCCTTCTGCCTTGAGCCTTCTGCCTCGTGCCCTACACTGCCCCCCATGCCCGTGATCGCCGTGGACAAACCCCTGGGCCTGACCTCTCACGACGTGGTGAACCGGGCGCGGCGGGCGCGCGGGACCAAGCGGGTGGGCCATACCGGCACGCTGGACCCCCTCGCCACCGGCGTGCTGGTGCTGTGCGTGGACGACTCCACTAAGCTGGTGCAGTTCATGGAGGCCGACTCCAAGGATTACCTGGCCTGGATTGCCCTGGGCGGGGCCTCGCCCACCCTGGACGCCGAGGGGCCGCTGACGGAAGTTGTGCCGGTCAGGCTCCCCTCCGGAGAGGAGGTGCGGGCCGCGCTCGCCGGGTTCGTGGGGCCGCAACAGCAGGTGCCGCCGCAGTACAGCGCCATTCAGGTGGGCGGGCAGCGGGCCTACGCGGTGGCGCGGGCTGGAGGTGAGCTGGACCTGCCCGCGCGCAACGTCGTGATTCACTCGCTGGAACTGCTGGGTGTGTATGACCGCGTTGGGGACGCTCCCCGGACCTTTTCACGGGGACCGCAGGGCTGGGAGCCGGATGCGAACGGGCGGACCTTCACCCTGCCCGCACCGCTGGGCGACTTTCCCACGCTGCTCGTGCGGGCGAGCGTGGGCAGCGGCACCTACCTGCGCTCGCTGGCGCGGGACGTGGGGGCCGCGCTGGGCGTACCCGCGCACCTGACCGGCCTGGTGAGGACGCGCGTGGGCCGTTACGACCTGGCGGACAGCGTGGCTGTAGACGACCTGGCGGGGGCGGAGGGTCTGCCCGACCTCGCCGCGCTGGATTTTCCCCGGTTGGAGGCCGGCGAGCGCCTGGCCCGCGAGCTGCGCCAGGGCAAACGCCCGAGGTCACCCCTCACGGGGCGGCACGTCGTCACCCTGGACGGCGAACTGGTCGCCGTGGTGGACGGGAACGGGGAGGAGCTGCGGGTGGTGCGGGCCTGGGCGTGAGGCTCACGCAATGGCCTCAATCCGTCTCAGCAGTGGTCCGGTAAGCCTTGGGGTCCTCTCTAGCAAAGCGGACCGAAAAGAGCGTGCTGACGAGCAAAAAACCCCTCCCCCCTTGCGGGGGAGGTTGGGAGGGGGGTGAACGGCCACGCCGTCCCAGCGCGACACAATTTCAATCCCTCAGAGAACTTACCGGACTATTGATCAGACATTTTCCAGCCACGCCAGAGCCGCCTTCAAAACGGGGTCTTTCCCGGTCTGGAACTCGGCCCAGTCGGTGCTGACCGGGACATCCGGTTCGATGGGGCCGCTGAAGACCCGCCCGGTCCGGTCGGCATCCAGGGCCGTGGTGATCAGCAGCGCCGCGCCGCCCGGCAGCTCGTAGAGGCTGTTCGAGGTCGTCAGGCCGCGCGTGGGTTCCCCAAACAGCCTGGTTCCCGGCCGCCCCAGGAACGACAGGGTGATGATCTCACCACTGCTTGCCGTCAGGGGCGAGATCAGGACGGCGATGGGGGCGGTGTCCGGCAGGGGTGGGAGGAATGCGCCCGGCGTGCGGGCGAGCACTTCGCCCTCCATGCTCGCCTCACCCCCGGCGTGCGACCAGGGCCAACGCTGCTCACCCCTCACGAACGCGCCCAGTTCGCCCTCGCCGGCCAGCGGCCCGATGCCGGCGAGCATGGGCCACATATTGCCCCCCAGGTTGAGGCGCAGGTCGACCACCCAGCGCGTGGCCCCCTGGGCCGTGAGGTCCAGCAGAATCTCCCGCACCCGGTCCTGATAGGTGCCGCCCTCCGCCAGGATGCCGTTCAGGTCGCATTCGGGCAGGGTGACGAGGCCAATGCCGGGGGCGGCCAGCCGGCCCCGCGGTTCCGGCGGAATTACCCGGGTATCTTCCCGCGTCAGGGTCAGCACGCGCGGCTGTCCCGCCTGGTCCACCTCGAAGGTCAGCGTGGCGTCCTGCCGCAGCCCCTCATTCACACCGGGGCCGACCGTCTGCCCCTGAATGCGGAGAAGGCGATCACCGGGGCGCAACCCCGCGAGGCTGGCGGGACTTCCGGGCAGAACCAGGGCAATCACGCCCTGGGTGAAGTAAAGGCCGATGATGCCCCGGTGAACGGTTCCCGCGTCCGGCAGGCGCAGATGGCTGTGCCCGTCTTGCAGGGCGGCGAGGGCGTGACGGAGGGCCGGAAAGACGTCCGCCGTCGTCCACGCCCCGGCGCACATCGCCTGACACTCGTGGGTGACCTGCGCCCAGTCCACCCGGTCCGCGTGCAGCGCTTCACGCCGGATGAGTTCCAGGGCGTCTTGCAGGTCCCGTGCCGGGTCAGGCGTCATAGCCCGGGGCCACCTCCACCTGCACCGCACCGATGGCCTCCAGCCCGCCCGCCAGGGCCACCAGCCGCTCGTCTTGCAGGGCGGGCGCGATGAACTGCACGCCGACGGGAAGCCTGCGGGCGTCCACCGTCTCGAATCCGGCAGGCACGCTCAGGGCGGGCAGGCCCGCGAGGTTCACGGCGACCGTGTCCACGTCGGCGGCGTACATGGCGAGGGGGTCCTGGGTGCGCTCGCCGCGGCGGAAGGCGGGAAAGGGGCTGGTGGGCGTGACCAGCACGTCCACCTCCGCCAGGGCGCGGGCGAAGTCCTGGGCGATCAGGCGGCGGACCTTCATCGCCTTGGCGTAGTAGGCGTCGTAGTAGCCGCTGGAGAGCGCGTAGGTGCCCAGCATGATGCGCCGCTGCACCTCGCGCCCGAAGCCGCGCTCGCGGGTCAGGGTCATGCTGCTCACCACGTCACCCGCGGGCACGCGCTCGCCATATACCATGCCGTCGTAGCGGGCCAGGTTGGAGCTGGCCTCGGGCGTGGCGATCAGGTAATAGGCGGCGATGGCGTGCCGGACGCTGGGCACGCTCACCTCCCGCACGCTGGCCCCGGCCTCGCGCAGGGCCTCCAGGGTGGCCCCCAGCGCCGCCTCCACGCCCGCCGTGTTGCCTTCCAGGCTCTCGCGGATGACGCCCACCCGCAGCCCGCGCAGGTCGTCGGGGGTGCCCGCGCGGAAGGCGGGGGGCGCGTCCAGGCTGGTGGCATCACAGGGGTCGTGCCCGGCGATGACGTTCATCAGCAGGGCCAGGTCGGCGGCGGAGCGGGCAAAGGGGCCGATCTGGTCGAGGCTGCTCGCGTAGGCCACCAGGCCGTAACGGCTGACGCGCCCGTAGGTGGGCTTGAGGCCGTAGATGCCCGTCAGCGCGGCGGGCTGGCGCACGCTGCCGCCGGTGTCGCTGCCCAGGCTGACCGGGGTGATGTTCGCGGCGACCGCCACCGCGCTGCCGCCGCTGCTGCCGCCCGGCACGCGCGCCGGGTCCCAGGGGTTGAGGGTGGGGCCGCTGGCGCTGCTCTCGGTGCTGGATCCCATTGCGAACTCATCCATGTTCGCCTTGCCCAGGATCACGGCCCCGGCTGCCCGCAGGCGCGCGGCGGCGGTCGCATCGTAGGGCGAGACGAAGTTCGCCAGGATGCGGCTGCCGCAGGTCGTGCGGGTGCCCGTCACGTTGATGTTGTCCTTCACGACCACCGGCACGCCCGCCAGCGGAAGCGTCTCGCCCGCGTCCAGGCGGGCTTGCACCCGCGCGGCCTGCTCGTCGGCGCGGTCGTTCAGGCTGACCAGGGCACCCAGGTCACGGGCGGCTTCCGCGCGGGCGCGGGCGGCCTCCAGCAGCGCCTGTGGGGTGGTGGCGCGCGCCTGGACAGCCTGGGCGAGGTCGGTGGCAGTGGGCGGAACATCCGGCATGCCAGGCAGTCTAGCGGCCCCGCCGCCCCCTGCTGGGAAGCCGGGCCAGACGGGCAGGCCACCCCCGTCCCCGGCTGGCCGCTGGAAGCTGACGGCTGGTCGCCGGTATCAGACGGGCCGCACCTGCACGCTCTCGCCCCCCCGCAGGCCCACCCGCAGGAGCAGCTCGGGGGTCAGCAGCAGGCGTGGGCCGATGCCCTCGCGGCCCTGCACCGGCAGGGTGACGACCCGGCCCGCCGTGTTCCGCACCCTCACCTCGCCGGGCAGGCGGGCCAGGTCGTTCTGCCAGCGCGCCAGAATCAGGGCGTCCACACTGACCGCCCCCCCGGCCGCCCGCTCGTGCGTCACGCCCACGGTCAGGCGTGCGACCCGCAGGGAACGGGGAACCACCAGCCGCAACCGGGTAAGCTTGGCGAGCAGGGGCCGGGCACCTGGCTGCCGGGCCAGTTCCGCCAGCGGCCGCCCCGCCTCGATCTGGCGCAGCAGCTCCCGCTGCCTCTCGGTCCAGCCCAGGCGGGCCACCCGCTCGGGCGACGCGATGCGCGCCGGGCCGCCGAAGCGCGGTTCCGCTTCCGGCAGGGTGTCCAGCGCCTCCAGCAGCAGTTCGTCCAGGTGGGCGTCGAGGTCGGGGGCGGGGTGGGTGAAGCCTTCCTCAAAGTGAAAGCGGCCCACTGGCTCGCGCAGCAGGTGCGCCAGGACCTCCGGGCCGCGCAGGCTTCCGGCGCGCAGGTGCCGGACCCGCCCGCCCTCCAGCCAGACCTGCACTTCTCCTGCCGGCTGGGCGACGCGGAAGACGCCCGTGCGGCCCCGTTCGGCCAGCAGGTGCAACAGCTCGGCGGGGTCAAAGGCCGTCAGGTCGGTGGTGGAGGCGGGGGAGGACAGGGGCAGGGTCATGGGCGGCGTCCCCGTTCTGCCACGCTGCCCATTCCCGCACAAGCCGCCCCGCCCGAAGATGGAGAAAGCCGCAAGGTGGGCGGGGTTCAGCCGCGCAGCAGGTGCGAGAAGTCCGCGCCTTCCAGCGGCGGCAGGTCGTCCAGGCCGGTCAGGCCGAACTCCAGCAGGAAGCGCTCGGTGGTGCCGTACAGCAGCGGCTGGCCCACCGCGTCCGAGCGGCCCACCACCTTGACCAGCTCGCGCTCCTGCAAGGTCACGACGGTGCCCGCGCTGCCGCCCCGCATCGCCTCGATCTCGGCGCGGGTCACGGGCTGGCGGTAGGCGATCACGGCCAGCACCTCCAGGGCGGCGGCGCTCAGCGGGGGCAGCGCGGGCGGCGCGAGCAGGGGCGCGAGGTGCGCGGCGAGGCCAGGCGGCACCACCAGGCGGTAGCCCCCCGCCACAGCCTCCACCTCAAAGCCCAGCCCGGCCCCCTGCAACGTGGCCGCAAAGGCCTCCAGCGCCCGCGCCGCCGCTTCCTCCGGCAGACCCAGCAGGTCCGCGACCTCGCGCCGCGTGACCGGCCGGCCCGCCGCCAGCAGCGCCGCCCCGATCAGGGCCTGGGGCAGCGGAGGGGTCACGTGCCCGCTCCCGGTCGGGTGCGCAGCCGTTCCCGCACCTGCCCGGCCGGGAGTGCCCCCTCGCGCAGCACCTCCACCTCACCCTCCACCACGCGCACCACGGTACTCGCCAGCCCCCGCGCCGGGAGGCCCCCGTCGGGCAGCAGCAGCGGCGTCAGGCCGTAGGCGCGCGCCTCGGCCCAGGTGCGCGCGGCCGGCTGGCCGCTGGGGTTGAGGCTGGTCGTGGCGAGCAGACCGCCGCTGGCCCGCAGCAGCGCCAGCGCCACCGGATGATCCGGCACCCGCAGCCCCACCCACCCGCCCGGCGCGAGGTCGGGCGGACAGGCGGCGCTGGCGGGCAGCACCAGCGTCAGCGGACCGGGCCACAGCGCCGCGAGGGCCTCGAAGGCAGGACCACCCCGCGTCAGCCTGCGTGCGGTGGCCGCGTCCTGGCAGGACACCTGCACGGGCTTGTCCGCCTCGCGGCCCTTGAGGGCGTACAGGGCGGCGACGGCTTCCGGGCGGGCGGCCAGGCCCCAGACCGTTTCCGTCGGGTAGCCGAGCACGCCCCCCCCTTCCAGCACCCGCACAGCCTGGGCGAGGGCCTGCCCGACCTCTCCTGCGTTCTCTAAATCTCGCTTCATCCCCTGTTCACCTGCCTGCTGCCGCACTGCTCCCCCTGTAAGGGGAACGCAAGACGCCCCGAACTATACTCGCGGCTATGCCGGTCTACGAATACCGCGTCCGGGACCGCTCCGGGAAGGTCCTGAAGGCCCAGATGGAGGCCGAGAGCACGGCCCAGGTGCGCGACGCTCTGCGGGCCAAGAACCTGCTGATCGTCGAGATCAAGCCGCCCAAGACTGGCCTGAATGCCGACGTGAAGATTCCCGGCCTGTCCGACCGGCCCCCCGGCCTGAAGCAGGTGGCGGTCTTCAGCAAGCAGCTCGCCACCCTGATCAACGCGGGCGTGCCGCTGGTGCAGTCGCTGGCGATCCTGCAACGCCAGATCGAGAACAAGACTTTCCAGGCCATCATCAAGAGTATCCGGGGCGACGTGGAGAGCGGCACGCCCCTCAGCGAGGCGCTGGTCAAGCACCCCAAGGTCTTCAACCGGCTGTACATCAACCTGGTGCGTGCCGGTGAGACGAGCGGCACGCTGGACAGCATCCTGGACCGCATCGCGGCCTTTCAGGAAAAGGAACTCGCGCTGCGCGGCAAGCTCAAGAGCGCGCTGACCTATCCGGTGATGGTGCTGGTGTTCGCCATCGGCATCACGTACTTCCTGCTCACCACCATCGTGCCGCAGTTCGCGGGCATTCTGGCCCAACTGGACGCGCCGCTGCCCTTGATTACCAAGATGCTGATGGCGGTTTCGGATTTCCTGCGCCACGCGGGACTGCTGATTTTTGTCTTTATCGCCGCGCTGGTCTTTGCCTACCGCTGGGCCTACAAGACCCCGAAGGGCCGCCACGTGATCGACGACCTCAAGCTGCGGCTTCCGGTGTTCGGCAACCTGCTCCAGAAAAGTGCGATCAGTTCCTTTGCCCGCACCTTCGGCCTGCTGATCAGCAGCGGCGTGAACATCATCGAGAGCCTGGAAATCACCAAGGGCACCGCCAACAACGCCATTGTCGAGGACACCATCGAGAACGCCAAGAACGTCGTGATGGTGGGCGACCCGATGAGCGCCAGCCTCGCGACCAGCAAGGTCTTTCCGCCTATGGTGGTCAGCATGGTCGCCATCGGTGAGGAGACGGGTGCCCTCGACAGCATGCTCGGCAAGGTCGGCGACTTCTACGACCGCGAGGTGGACGAGGCCGTCGAGAGCCTGACCGCCGCCATCGAGCCGCTGATGATCGTGTTTCTGGGGGCCATCGTCGGCACCATCGTGGCGGGGATGTTCCTGCCGATGTTCAGCATCATCGGGCAGCTCAGCAAGTAGCCCTGATGTCGGCGGCCAAGATACTTTCCCACTCGCTGATGTATATTCCCACTCGCTCAACAGCAGGCGCGCCCACCCGGGCGCGCTTTTCACGGTCTGGCACATCATTTCTGCCCGGGGCAGGTGCTGGGGC
>NZ_BAABRP010000021.1 GCF_039545055.1 Deinococcus carri | reverse complement strand
CCCCTCCAACGGAGGAGATTGTTTCTTGCAGTATGTGCTTCACTCGCACGCTTCGCTTGTCATGCTGCTCGCCTCAACCGAGGCTCAGAAAAGATACAGGCGTTGGAGAATTCTGTCAACCCCCGCCTCGCCTCCATTCCTTCAGACGAGGATTCGGCAGCGCCAGAGGGGTCATGGTACGCTCGCCCCATGCAGGTCAACGTGGTATTTTTTGCGCGCCTGAAGCGTGAATCTGGGCTGGAAACCGCCATGCTGGAAGCTTTGGAGGGAACGACGGTCAGGGGCCTGGCGAGTCAGGTCGAGCAGACCTATGGCCTGAGCCTGCGCGGGTGCATGGTGGCCGTGAACGAAACCTACGCCGCCCCCGAGCAGGTATTGAGGGCCGGGGATGAAGTCGCCTTTCTGCCACCGGTGGCGGGGGGAGCGGACGAGGACACCCGCTGCGAGGTCGTCACCTCTCCTCTGAGGCTGGAAGAGGCCTCGGCCTTTCTGGTTCGGCCTGCCTATGGTGCCCAGGCCTATTTCGTGGGCACGGTGCGTTCACCGAACCGGGGCAAGGAGGTGGAGGCCATCGAGTACGAGGGCTACGCACCGATGGCAGAGAAAGTGATGCACGCTGCGGCCAGCGAGGCCCGGACCCGCCACGGCGAACTGCGGGTGATGGTGCAGCATCGCCTGGGCCGGCTGCTGCCCGGCGAGGAAAGCATCCTGATTGGCGTCGCCAGCCCGCACCGCCGCGCGGCCCTGGAGGCGTGCGACTTCCTGATCGAGCATCTGAAGGTCCACCTGCCCATCTGGAAGCACGAGGCCGACGAGGATGGGCAGCACTGGGTGGCCGGGCAGACCGGGCATCCCACGCTGTAACCCCCGGAAAGGCCAGGAAGTTCAGGGCAGCCGGGGATTCTCGCGGGCGTGGGCCTCGAAGTGCAGGTAGTAGCGGCTGGCGAGCAGGGCCATCAGCAGCACGGCCGCGCCCAGCGCCAGCAACTGCAACCAGCTGGCGCGGCCGGTTAACAGGCCATTGAAGACGAAGTGCAGGGCGATACTCAGCAGCAGGCCGCGTGAACGCCACCAGCGGCCCCGGCCCAGATGTCGCCCCCCCAGGGCATAGCCCTGCGGCGCACTGAAAAGGGCGTGCGCCAGGGTCGTCAGCAGGGCATGCCAGGTGGCCGCGCGGGGGCCAAACCCCAGCGTATAGGTCACGTTTTCCAGCAGTGCGAACCCCAGCGCGGCGGTCACGGCATAGACCAGACCATCCATCGGCTCGTCGAAGGCGTGTTCGCTGATGGCCGTGCTCGCGGCCAGGAACTTGCTGCCTTCCTCGACGACAGCGGACAGCAGCATCACCAGCAGGGGCAGAGCCAGGCGGTCGAAGCTGCCCTCGAAGGCCGCCGACACCGCCCACGCCAGCAGGCCCCAGCCGAAGGTCCGGGCCAGCAACCAGGCCGGTTCCGGGTGCCGGTCGCGCCGCACGAAGAACCACAGCCACAGGAACGTGAGGCCGGCCGACAACGCGAGTGCCAGGGACACGGGAACCGTCTAGCGGCGGGCCAGACGGGCCGCGGCGGCCGCCTGCATCGGCTGATGGGCCAGGTGGGTCAGGGCCAGGGCCAGGGCGTCGGCCGCGTGGTTGTTGAAGAGTTCCCGAATGCCCAGGCTGGCCTTGACCATATAGATGACCTGTTCCTTCTCGGCGCGGCCGGTGCCCACCAGCGAGCGTTTCACCTGCATGGGGCCGTAGGCGTGGATGGGCACGCCCGCCTGCGCGCAGGCCAGCTGCACCACGCCGAACGCCTGCCCCACCTTGAAGGCCACGTCCGCCTGGCGGCGCAGAATCTGATCCTCGATAGCCACGGCGTCCGGGCGGTACTCGGCCAGCAGCCGCGAGACCTCCTCGTGCAGATACTGGAGGCGGCGCGGCATCAGCCAGGCACTCTCGGTGGTCAGGCAGACGTGGTACAGGTGCCGCGCCTTGCGGACATCCCCCTCCACCAGCCCCAGGCCGAGGTTCGCCAGTCCGGGGTCCACGCCAAGCACGATCATGGCCGCAGGATAGTGCAGGCCGGGGCCAGCAAAAACCACCCGGCCAAATCTGCCGGGTGGTGCGAGAAAGGGAGGGGAAGATTCAGTGGCTGCCGCAGCCGCCGCTGCCCTCGCCGTCGGGGGACTGGGCACCGTCAGTGCGGAAGGAGTGGCCGCAGCCGCAGGAACTGGTGGCGTTGGGGTTGTTGACCGTAAAGCCGCCGCCCATCATGTTCTCCACGAAGTCCACCTCGCTACCGCGCAGCAGCGGGAAGCTCATGCGGTCGACCAGCAGCTTCACGCCCCGGTCCATCACGATGGTGTCGCCTTCCAGTTCGCGGTCGTCAATCGCCATGCCGTACTGGTAGCCGCTGCACCCGCCGCTCTTGATAAAGACGCGCACGCCCGCATTTTCCTTGCCGCTCTGGGCCAGGATAGCCAGGGCCTTTTGCGCTCCGAATTCACTGATGCTGATGTCCTGAGTGGGCTGATCACCACGGGATTCAGGAAGAGAGGTCGCCGTCATGCGTGAAGCGTAACACCATTGGAGAAAGAAAAAGGTGCGCGGCCAGCAAAGTCAGGCCCCGCCTCTCCCCTGCCAGCGGTTTCTCTGGCTTACATTCCTTGAGTGCGTCAGTGTTAAGATTGGAGGCATGACCAATCCCTACGCCGAGTGGTTCGAGCAGCTCCGCGCGGAGTACGGCGAGCAGCTCGCGGCCATGCCCCTTCCCGACGGCCTGCCCGAACATCTCCACACCCTGATTCAGCAGCGGGACGAGGCGGCCATTCAGTTCATGCTCAAACTGGCCTGGCAGTTCGGGGCACAGGTGGGGTATGCTGCCGGGGCCAAGCAGGGCGAGGCCCAGCCGGCCGTCCGCCCCGGCCGCGTGCAGGCCTGAACCTGCCCGGCGCTGTCCCGCCGAGTTCCAAGCCCGCCTCAAGTCACGTCCCCATCACGCCGCTGCCCCATTCGGCATGATGGGGACATGTCCTTGCCGCCAAGCTCTGCGTCCGCTGCCCTGACCCTGCCAATCGCGCTTCAGCCCCAGTTCTCGGAGCGGGTCTGGGGCGGGAGACGACTGGCCCCCACGGCCCCTTCACCCGTGGGGGAAGCCTGGGTGGTGTACGAGGGCAATGTGGTCGCGCGCGGCCCCTATGCCGGACATACACTGGCCGAGCTGAGCGCCGCCTATCCGCGCGAACTGCTGGGCACCCACGCCCAGGGCACCCGCTTTCCGCTGCTGATCAAGCTGCTGGACTGCGCGGACTGGCTCAGCGTGCAGGTCCATCCCGACGACGCCCAGGCCCGCGTCCTGGCGGGAGAGGGGCACCTCGGCAAGACGGAAGCGTGGCACCTGCTGGAAGCGGCCCAGGAGGCCCAGCTTATCGCGGGGGTGCGGGCCGGGACCGAGGCGGAGAGGCTGCGGGAGGCAATCCTCGCGGGGCAGGTGATGGACCATGCCGAGCGCCATCCCGTTCAGGCGGGCGACACGGTCCTGATGCCCGCCGGAACCCTGCATGCGCTGGGACCGGGCCTGCTGCTGTACGAGGTGCAGCAGACCAGCGACCTGACCTACCGGGTCTACGACTGGGACCGCCCGGCCAGCGCGGGGCGGGCACTGCACCTGCGCGAGAGCGCCGCCGTGACCCTCCCCGCCCAGGCGGCCCCCCTTGCCAGCCCGCCAGCGCAGCCCGGCGAGGTGCAGGAGCTGACGCGCTGCGCCTACTTCGTGCTGGAGCGGCTGACGGGCGGCCCCGCTCCTCTCCAGGGCACGACCCGCGGCGAGAGTTTCCACGCCCTGACCGTGATCGAGGGGGAAGCGCAGCTCCGGGCCGGACAGGACACCCTGCGTCTCGGGAAGCTGGAATCCGCGCTCGTCCCGGCGGCCGCCGATACCTACACCCTGGAGGGCGACTTCCAGCTCCTGCGTTCGCGCCTGCCCTAACTGGTTCGCTGGCCCGGCTCAGTGACCCGCCAGACGGGGCGCGGCCCAGCACCCGACCTCCACCTCCCCAGCCACCAGACCCAGGGCGGCCAGCTCCTGCAAGGCAGCGTGGGCAAAGGCCCGCAGCGTTTCCGGGTCGGCGTCCTCGACGTTCAGGGCATCGAGGCCGAGGGCATGGGCCTGGGCGGGCCAGAGACAGCGCGAGCGAATCGTTCATGGGGGCAGCATAGGGCGGCGCTCCGTTGCGTTGCCGCATGTCTTAGGCGTCCACTCCACTGCGCGCCGCCCTTTCTGCGCTTCTCGCTTCGCTCGGAGAGGTTGCCAAAAAGCGGCAACCTTTCTGCGCCCCGCCCTAGGGTGGCGGCAGGAAAAAAGGCCCCGGTAAGATCACCGGGGCCTCAGTGTGGCCGTTCTCTTTGGACGGAACCGCTCAGTCGTCGGCGTGCGAGAAGGCGGCGCGGTCGCGGGCGTCGGACTCCCGCAGGGAACGGATGCCGCGCACAATCGCCAGCGTGAGGAAGTAGGACAGGGCGGGCACCAGGAAGGTGGCAATCCAGAGAACCGTATTGGCGTTGCCGGTGGACAGGATGCCCGAGGCGATCAGCTCCGGCTTGTACCCGGCGACCGACCACACGATCAGCAGGGCCATGAAGGCGATGCCTGCCGCCAGGCGCACCGGGTGGTTGGTGGGGTTCTCGGCGTAGTACACGTTGTCGCGGCTGCGGTCGAACATCGGCACCGCGAACATCAGCAGGATGATCACCGTGGGCAGCACAATCGCGCCCAGGAACTCCGAACCGAATTCCCCGCCCAGGAAGGTGAAGCCGACGTTACCGGGAATGATCGCCAGCGCGCCGAACACCCACAGCAGGTACCAGTCGGGCTTGATGTTGTTGATGGGCGTGGTGCTGGGCGGTCCGAAGAACTCGACCGGGTGAACCGGGATAAAGGCGCTGAACAGCACGATGATGGCCGCGAACCCGATGGCGAGCAGCAGCATGATGGGGGTCTGCTGGGTCATCAGCGGCACGCCCACGATCTTCTTGTAGGCGATGCGCTTGGCGTACTGCGGCTGCGTGTGCTTCTGCTTGATCATGATCAGCATGTGAGCGGCGGTCAGCGCCACCAGAATCATCGGCAGCAGCATGATGTGGTAGCCGTACACGCGCGGAATGATCCCCGCGCCGGGGAAGCGCCCGGCAAAGGCGGCCTGCGCGACCCACTCGCCCACCCAGGGAATCGAGGCGGCGATGCCGTAGATCACCTTGAGGGTGTTGTAGGCGTAGTTGTCGTAGGGCAGGGCGTAGCCGGTCACGGCGGTCAGCGCCGCGAAGATCAGCAGCAGCATGCCGATCCACCAGTTGATTTCACGCGGCTTCTTGAAGGCCCCCGTGAAGTAGATGCGCATCATGTGGATCACGGCCGCCGCGATCATGATGTTGGCGGTCCAGTGGTGGATACGCCGCAGCATGTCCCCGAAGGGCATGGCGTTGATCTTGAGGGCCGAGTGGTACGCCGCCGGAATCAGGTTGGGCTTGTCGGAGGTGCCGGGATCGAAGGAATTCACGATCAGGCTGTTGCTCGGTTCATAGGCAAGCGCCAGCAGAATGCCGGTGAGCACCAGGATGATCAGGCTGAACAGCGTGATTTCACCCAGGAAGAAACTGTGGTGAACGGGGAAGGCCTTGCGCAGGAACTTGTCGTTCAGGCGCGAGAGATGCAGGCGCTCGTCAAGCCACTGGTTCATGCGAGTTGCTCCTCCACGGTTTTCTTGAACTCGTCCCATTCTGCCTCATGGATGTAGGGGTAGGGCATCGTCAGGAAGAACCCCGTCACCACGATGTTGTTCCCCTGGGCAGCGATGGGGAGCTGCGCCAGCGGGCGGGGGGGCGGACCACCGACAACGACGCAACCGCGCTTGGGGGCGTACTGCCCGGAGTGGCAGGGACACAGCATGCCTTCCCCTGTGCCGCCGACCGTGCAGCCTGCGTGGGTGCAGATGTCACTGTACGCCACCGTCTGCCCCTGAATGGTGGCCTCCAGATTGGTGGGCGCGACGAGTTGCCCCTGGGGAAAGTGGTACACCACCAGGATGTTGTTGGGGTCGCCCTTGCGGATGATGTCCTCGCCGTTCTCGCCCTTGCCCATCGGCCAGGCGCGGACCAGGTCGGTCCCCAGTTCGCTGATGGCGATGGGCTGCCCCTCCTTGCTGCCCTCGGCGTGAACCAGGATGTCGCCCTTGAGGGGGGGCATGTTCTCGCGGGTGAGGCGGAAGATGGGGTTGGCGGTGCCCAGCGTGCTGATCAGGCTGACGCCTCCGACCGCGGCGGCGGTGCCCATCGCCACATTGATGAACTTGCGGCGCGTGAGTTCGGGGTCTTGTCTCTTGTAGCGGGTCATGGTTCAAACTCTCCCTTGTGTCGTGGGTCCCGGAAATGCCCAGGGAAGGATTACCAGGGGAACTCGCCGCTGGCGTCCTCGACGAGCACCTCGCCGTCCATGAAGAACTTCTTGTACAGGCCGATGGCGACAGCCAGCGTCAGCAGGATCATCGCGGCGTAGAAGCCTTCCATCGTGACGTTCGGCAGTTCCTTGTTGGCCCAGGCCCCGTAATCGGCCACCATCTGCCGGACAAACAGCACGCTGAACAGCACGCTCAGCCCCAGCGTGACCACCATCCCCAGCATCGACAGCGGCGTCGAGCGGACCTTGTGAATGCCGGGGTGCAGTTCCGTGCCTTCGGCCCACACGCTGTACAGCCCGATCAGACCGTAGGTGAGCAACACCATCGTGAAGGTCGCCAGGAAGATTTCCGGCAGCTTGATGTCCTCGGGCACGAAACGCGAGCGGTTTTTCAGGACCGCCGGGTCCACCTTGGTCTGGCCTGCCGCCACCGTCGCGGGCGTCAGCGGCTCAGGGATGCTGTTGCCCCAGGAGTGCAGCACGAAGTTCGCGACCGCGTAAATCTCCTTCTCCGAGAGCTTGTCCCCGAAAGCGGGCATCCCACCCTTGCCCTTATCGACGATGGTGTGGACATACACCGGGTCCTTGAGAATCTTCTCGTCCCCGGCCAGCTTGGGGCCGGCTCCCCCCTGCCCCTGCGCCCCGTGACAGCCCACGCAGCCCGCCGAGGTGAACACCTGCTGGCCGAGGGTGGGCCACTCCTGGTTGATGCTCGCCACCACGGCGGGGTCCACCACGACGGGTTCCGGGGCCGTTTCCTTGTTGAACAGGAACAGCAGGATGATCCACATGATGGCCGCACACACGATGGCGACCCAGGGCATGACAGCGTCGTTTCTCTCCACGTTCCTTCTCCTCGCGCTTGAAGTGCCTGCTGCTCCAGTGCTTGCGTCTGAAGTGGCTGCTCCGCCTCCCCTGAGAATCCTTAAGGCAGCCGGCTGAGGCGTCCAGCATAGCACGCACCCACAGCGCCTCCTGCCGTGCTGTACGGCGAAAACGCCCCACTTCTGCAACTTCAGGCTAGCCCTGACCGCGCGGTTAAATGTCCCCGGATGTGCCCTGAAACACGCCTCCCAGGGCGGCCAGCAGCGGCCAGAGGGCGGCCGCCAGCACCGCCACATCCCGGTTGTCCGGATGCTCGCGGGGGTCGGTGCCTCCCCGAGACAGCACGGCGGCCACCAGGGGGCGCGGCGTGAACAACACCCCGACGTCGTGGTGGAGGCCCGGCAGCTCACCACTCTTGCTGGCCACCTGGTAGAGGGGTTCGCCCTGCGGGTCACGCGGCACGTGCCGGCCCAGCAGGTCGCGGAGCTGCTGGCGCGACAGGATGGAGAGGGCCTGCCAGGTATGGTGTTCGTCCAGCCGTTCCCCGCGCACCAGCGTCCCCAGCAGCGCGGCCTGATCGCGGGCCGAGGTCCGGTTACGCTCGCCCCGCCGCTGCGCCGCGTTCTGCCGCTCGGGGGGCAGCTGAAGCGGCCCGACCAGGCGCGTGTCTTGCAGGCCCTGCCCGCTCAGCCAGGCATTCACCCGCTCCAGGCCCAGCCGGGCGATGACCAGATTCGTCGCGGTGTTGTCGCTGACGATGATCATCAGGGTCAGCAGGTCTTCCCAGGTCAGGGGCAGGCCCGCGCCGAGTTCGTGCAGGACCCCGGCACCGGGCACCCGGTCCTGGGCGCGGAGGGTAACGCGCTCCCGCAGGTCCAGCCGTCCCGCCTGCGCCTCCTCCAGGGCCAGCAGCAGCAGGGGCACCTTGATCGTGCTGGCCGCCGGGAAGACCTGCGCCGGATTCAGCGCGTACAGCTCCCGGCCCGCGAGATCGGTGATCAGGACACTGACCTCGCCGCCGTAGCCCCGCGAGCGCAGGTCGGCGGTCAGGTCAAAGACCACGCGCGGCCGCCCTCACTCGGGCCACTCCAACCCCGCGAGCGCGGCGAAGGGGTGCGCCGTTCCCACCGGACGCAGGGTGCAGAAGGGCGGGCCGCCCTCCGGCTCCACCCGGTGCGGGCACAGCGGACAGTCGGGATAGGCCTGCTCGGTGTAGGCCAGATCCGCCTCGGCGGAAGCGGCCGCCCACTCCCGGCCACACCCCGCCCGGAAGGTCACGGGGGAGGCGGCGGGCGCGGTTCTGGCGGGGCGGGGCCTGGGCATGAACGGTGGTGGACCCTCCCCTATTCCAGGTTGGCGATGCCCTCGCGGATCGCGTAGAGGGCCGCCTGGGTGCGATTGTTCAGTTGCAGCTTGGTGAAGATCTCCGAGAGGCGGTTGCGGACCGTCTTCTCGCTGATGTCGAGCCGCAGCGCGATGTCCTGATTGGAAAAGCCCTGGGCCAGCAGCTTGAGAATCATCGTCTCGCGTTCGTTGAGGTCGGCGTGCTTCTCGCTGGGCAGTTCCTCGCGCTTGTGGCGGAAGTCGTCGAGGACATTCTGGGCCATGTCCGCGTCGAGCAGCGCCTCGCCGCCCGCCACCCGGCGAATCGCGTCGAGCAGGGTGGCCGCGTCGGCATCCTTGAGCACGTAGCCGCGCGCGCCCGCCTTGACCGCCTCGAACACGTAGCGGTCCTGGCGGTACATCGTGATCATGATGACGCGGGCCTGGGGGTCGATTTCCAGGATGCTCTGGGTGGCCTTGACCCCGTCGAGTTCGGGCATCTGGATATCCATCAGGATCACGTCCGGGTGGGTATCGGCGGCGTAGCGGATGGCCTCGCGCCCGTTGGCGGCCTCCCCGATCACGCGCATCCCCTCGGATTCCAGCAGGCTGCGCAGGCCCTGACGGAACAGCGCGTGGTCATCGACGAGGAGGACTCGAATCATGGCCCCAGTCTAGCCCCCGCCGGGAAAAAGACGGCAGCCACCCCCACCTTCCCACAAGAGTCCGGGCAGATGAGTTTTGTAAGAAATCTCTGGCTAGACTGGCGGCTGTGATTACCTGGTTCGATGCGCTTCTCGTGACCCTCTGGGCGGTCGTGACGGCGCTGGGCGCGCGGCGCGGCCTCTCGGGACTGGTGTGGGGGCTGGGCGGCGTGGCCGCGTGCTTCCTCGCCAACCTGCTGGGCGCGGGCGCGCTGGTCGCCACCGGCCTGGCGCTGCTGCTGGGCGTCGTTCTGGCGCTGGCGACCCGGCGGCTGCTGCGCGGGCAGCTGGGCCGTCCCTGGCATCTGGGCGCGGGGGCGCTGGGGGGCTTTGCCCTGGGCGCGATGCTGGTGGCAACCCTGACGCTGGGCTTTCCCATCGGCATCCATGTCGGGGCAGAGGGCCGCAGCCGGGTGTACCCCTCCAACAACCTGTCGCCCGTCCTGTACCAGGCCGTCCAGAACTCGGTGCTGAAAGCCAGCCTGATGGATGCCTGGCAGGCCAGCCCCGCCCTGCAACTGTTGGTGATGCCGGACCAGGCCCACCAGGGCCGCTGAGGGCCGAAAGCCGCACGGCTGTCAGTCTTCCGCCTGTGGGGCGGGGGCTTCCAGATGTGCGTTGCCCTCGGCCCGCTGGCTCAGAACGGTCGCGCCCACCACCAGCAGGCCGCCCAGCGCGCCGCGCAGCCCCACCCGTTCCTGAATCAGCAGGAAGCTGAACAGGGCCGCCGCGACCGGTTCCAGCGCGTAGATCAGGCTGGCCTCGGCGGCGCTCACGCTGCGCTGCCCGACCGTCTGGAGCAGGGTGGTCAGCGCGGTGGCGGCCACGCCCAGATACAGCAGCGGCCCCCAGGCGGCGGCCGGGGGCCAGAGCTGCGCCGGGGCCGCCAGCAGCGCCCAGCCCCAGGCCAGCAGCGTCACGGCCAGCAGCTGCGCGAACGTGAAGCGCAGCGCCTGATGCCGCGCGGCCATCCTCTCCAGCGTGATGATGAAGCCCGCGTAGGTCACCGCGCAGGCCAGCGCCCAGGCGTCCCCGACGACCAGCGCCCCGCCCTCCCAGGAGAGCAGGGCCAGGCCCGCCACGGCCAGCGGCAGGGCCAGCCAGAGGGCCAGCGGCAGCGGGCGGCGCTGCGCCAGCGTCAGCCACAGCGGCACCAGCACCACACTGAGGGCCGTGAAAAAGGCCGCGCGGTTGGCCCCGGTGGTCTGGAGGGCAATGGTCTGGGTGCCGTACCCGGCGAGCAGCCACGCCCCCAGAATCAGCCCGTCGCGCCAGAGCGGGCGCGTGGGCGGGTGAGTCGGGGGCGCAGGGCGGCGGGTCAGGGCCAGCGCGGGCAGCAGGGCCAGCGCGGCGATGAGAAAGCGCCACGCGATCAGCACGGGGGGTGGCAGCAGTTCGCCCAGTTCCTTGACCACGGCGAAGGTGCTTCCCCAGATGGCCGTCACCAGAACGAGAAGCAGCAGGCCGCGGGCGTGAGAGGACACGCAGGGGATTGTACGGCGGCGGGGCAAAGGCCAGCGCCGCCCCGGGGAGACCAGGGCGGCGAAGGGTGCGGGAGGGTCGGCGGCCAGCGTTACCTGACCTGGACCTGGAAGCAGGTGCGGACTGTCTCCCCGGCGACCAGCGTCCCCAGGTTGACCGACAGGCTGCTGTCCGTCAGGGTTCCAGCATCGTCGCCTGCCACGGCGGTGAAGCTGGCGGTGGTGGCTGTTCCGCTGGCTGGGGTGCGGGTCCATTTGATGGCCTTGCCGCCATACGCAGTGTCGGTCGTGATGCTGGTCAGCGAGCGGCCACTGCTGTTCAGCGTGTCACTGAGGACATAATTCGTCAGGTCCGCACCCCCCAGGTTCCGGGTGTCGATGCAGTATTCCAGAACGTCACCGGGCCGCACGGACGCGCTCTTCCCGAAGGTGGCACCAGGCAGGAGCCGCACTTCCTTGGTCACCTGCGTCAGCACCAACTTGGTGCTGGCGGTTCCCGTGTTCCCCGCGTTCTTGTCCGCCGCAGCCTCGTTGGGGTTGGCGACCGTCGCCGTGTTGGTAAAGGTCGCGCCTGCCGCCGTGCCGGGGCCGACCCGGACGTTGTTGAGGGTGATGGTCTGGGGCGTCCCGACGGTGATGGTACTACTGGTCGTGCAGGTAATGGTCTGGCCGGAAACGCCACAGGTCCAGCTGCCGGGGCCGGCCGTGTAGTTGCCAGACGGCGTCCAGCTCAGGCCAGCGGGCAGGGTATCGGTGACGGTCGTGGTCCCGGTAGCGTCGGCTCCAGCGGTATTGACCGTGAGCGTATAGCTGATGAAGCTGTCCCCGGCGGCCACGACCGGACCGGCGGCAGGATCGGTATTGGCGACGGTGCTGGGCTTGGCATAGGCCGGGCCAGCCTTGGTCAGGGTGAGATCGGGCGTGACGCTATAAGGCACCGGATAGTCCTCGACCTCACCGTCGGGGGCGGTGCCGCTGGGATTGCCCGCGCTGGTCGCGTCACTGCTGATCCGGAAGCGGGCGTAGCGGGCCGCCGACCTGTTGCTATTCGCGCTGATGCCGTTCCAGGTGAGGGTGACATTGCCACTGCCCGCCACCAGACTGGTCGTGGTGCGCTCACCCGCGTCAAAGGTGCCGTTGCCGTCGAAGTCCACCCAGCCCGCCAGCGTCACTGGGGCACCGGAGGCGTTGGTGTAGGCCAGAGTCACGCTGTAGGTCGCCGCGTTGTTGCCGAGGGTCGGCAGCGTGCCGGGGACGGCGTCGTCACTGTCGGCCGTGCCGTTGGTGCCGCGTTCGGTGGCCTCGCTGGTCGGCTGGCCTCCCAGAAAGGCCGAGGTGCGGCTGGTCGCGGCGGAGGGGGCGACGGCCGCGTCCCTGAGGTTGTAGGTGCCGTTCGCCAGGGTCGTCCCGAAGCTGAGGTACTGGAGGTGGGCGGCCCTGAGGTAGCTGCTGGGCGCGTCCCCACGGTCGTAGGTGTAGGCCAGGCAGTACCCCTGCGCGGTGGCCCCGTTGCCCGCCAGCTCGTTGGTCAGCACCAGGGGGGCCGCCGCCGTCGCGTCCATCTTGGTGGTGCCGAGCAGCAGGAAGTTGCCGTTTGCGGAGTCCACGGTCATTTTGGCGGTGGTGCCGCTGCCCGAGACGGTGAGGGTGCCGTTGACCGTCGACGCGACCGTGCGGTCCACCACCGCGAAGGGGGTGCCGTTGGTGGTGGTCATGACGTACTCGTTGCTGGCGTCGTCCTCGGCACTGCCGGTCAGCAGCGTGAGGGGCACGGCCTGGCCGCCGTAGGTGGCATAAGCGCTCAGGGTATAGCCCACCTTGCGGCCCACGGGCCGGTTCACCACGGCATTCGTCTTGCCGCTGCCGAAGTAGTCGTCCCAGCGGTCGCCACTCCAGGAGCCTGGAACGTAGCCGTTGAGGACCGCTTCGCCACTGGGGTTGCTGGGGGTGTTGCCCGTGCCGTACTGGGCATTGCTGGTGACATCGAGGGTGTAGGTGATCAGCACCCCTTCAGGCGTCGTGAGCGTCTTGGTGACAGGTGCCCCGTTGACACTCAGGGCCACCCCGCTGAAGTCCAGGCAGGTGCTGGCACTCCAGACACCCGGAGGGACCGCGGGGCCGGACGGCAGCACGACGCTGTCCGTGTCGGCCGCCGTGTTGTTGCCGGGGACCGGGTCCGTCACGCCGCTGCCCGAGGGCAGGCTGACCTGGGCGGTATTGGTCACGCTCCCGCTCGCCGTGACGTTGGCCGTCACCTGGAGTTCAAAGAATTCCCCGGAGGCCAGTGCCGGCAGGGTGGCACCCCCGGTGCTCTGGAGTTGGGCCGCGGTCGGCGGTGCCGCACACCTGTTGCCCGTGGCCGCCGAGCAGCTCACGCCGGAGACGCTCAAGCCGCTCACGGCGGGGTCCTGAAGGACGGCATCCGTCACGGCCGCCGGGCCAGCGTTGGTCACGCGGACCGTGTAGACCGTATCGCTGCCGTACATGACCGAAGAGACGCCGTCGGTCTTGGTGACGGCGAGGTCGGCCTGGGGCAGGATGGTCACACTGGCACTGCTGCTGTTGTCCGTGGTGGCGGTCTCGGCGCTGCCGGTCGTGACATTGGCCTGGTTGTTCAGGCTGCCGGTGACCGCACCGTTGGCGGTGACACTGAGACGGTATTTCACGTCCTGGGTGCCGAGCTGGGTGGCGACGCTGCCGGTGCCGCCCCAGACTTTGCCGTCGTTGTCCAGGCGACGCACGGCGGGCAGGGTGATGGTGGTCACCCCCGTGGCGTCGACACTGGTGGTCACGCCGCTCAGGGCCGCCCAGCTGGTGCCGCCGTCGTAGCTGATTTCGGTGCCGTTGTACGTGAGGCCCCTGGGGAGGGTGTCGGTCGTCACCACATTCAGCGCTTCATAGGTTCCCTGGCGGTTGTCGACCGTCAACAGGTATTTCAGGGCGTCACCGACCCGGTAGGTCGTGGCGGTGCCCTCCAGCGTCTTGGCGATGCGGACATTCGCGTTGGACGTGTTCGCCATCACCACCAGGCTGTGGGTGATCAGCAGTTCCCCAGCCTGAGAATCGATGGTGGCCGTGATGGTGCCGGTTCCGGCAGGAATCACGCTGGTGGGCGCGAAAATGGTGGCGATGTCCAGCCCGCCGGTGGTGGAGGCCGCCGTGTTGACCGATCCCGTCTGCCGCGTTTCCGTGCCGTCTTCCGCTGCGGCGGAAACGACCCCCCCGAAGAAGTTGCCAGCGCCCCGGCTGGCCGAGCTTTGGGTGGTCGCGGCGGTGTTCAGGTTGGATTTCAGACTCAGGCTGTCGCCCGCCGCGTCGTAATCCCCGTCGGCCACCATGACGCTGACTTTGGAGACACGGTCGAGACTGCTGGCATTGGGCACCGAGAAGCCACTGGCCGTAATGGTCTTGTTGGCGATCCCCGCACTGCCGCCGATGTACTCCAGGCCATCGTAAAAGGAGATGAGCTTGCTGCTCAGACCCGCGTTCTCGTACACGATGTACAGCGTCCAGGCACCATGCACCGTGGCGTTCCTGCACTGATCGCCATTGTTCTGGATACTCAGCCCATCCATGCGCATGGTGGCGTTGGCCGCGGTGACGCTGCCCATCAGCCCGGTCACGTCGGCAAAAGCCCCCATGCTGCCGCCGTTGCTGTTGACCCCCGTCCATACCCGACTGGCCGTCACCGTGTTCGGTACGCCATTGACGATGAAGGTCACCTGTTTGTCGGCAGAGGCCGGATCGTCACTGTTCTGTGAGGCGACCCAGTACAGGTAAGCGGCCTTGATGGTCGATCCCGTAGGAACGAGCTGTGCGGCAGAGCGGTCAGACGCCTGGACAACGGCGTTGTTGGCGACGACCTCGCCATTGGGCAAGTTGCCGCTCCCGGTCGAGGTCGTCGTGGTCCCCGTTTTGACCGTACAGGTGTTTCCACCGTTGCCGTTGTCGGTTCGGAAGCTGGCCCCCAGCGCCACATAGTCGACGCGGCCAGACTGTTGCATACGGGGGGTGCTGCTGATTCCGGTATTCGTCTGGGCGGAGGCCGAGACACTCAACAGGCCCAGGAACGGCAGGAGCTTTTGGAGCAGTCGCTTCACTTCTTTCCTCCCAGCGTCTCATCCAGTGTCAAGTCCAGCCGCAGGTACGCCCCCTGCTTGGTGTACATGCCCGCACTGGGCAGGCCCTCGAAGCCCCTGAAGTTGTAGCCGGCGGTCAGCCAGGTGCCCGGCAAGGCCAGGAAGCTGCCTTCCACACCGTAGCCGAGCGCTGTGGTGTTCGTAGAGGGCTGCGTCAGCAGGCGGCCCCAGACTCCCACCCCAAAACGGTCGCCCAGGTAGGCCGTGCCCCCCAGCGAGGCCTGCGCGGTGAAGCTGCCGGCATCGTTCAGCAGAGTGCGGGTATCCACGCCGCCGCGCACGGCATAACGTGGCTGGCGGTACTCGGCGCTGAGGCCGCTGTCCAGTTCGGGCGTTCCAGCGGCCAGCGTGCCCTGGACATAGCGCAGGTAGCCCAAGCTGTTCACGGTGCTGTTTCGGTAAGCGTACCCCAGGGCCAGGCGCTGGCCGTTCTTGCCCGCGCCGAACTCGGCCAGGCCGTCGGCGGTCAGGGTGAGGTGGGGCGTGACGCTGCCAGTGATGCCGCCACGCACCACGGTGCCGAGCTGGCCCGCGCGGTAGCTGAGGTCGATGCCCGCCGCCGCGCTGAAGGTGTCCGCCCTGTAGTTCAGGTCGGCCCCGCCCGCGAGTTCGGCCTGGCCCCCCGTCACGTCGTAGAGGGCGCTGCCGCGCAGGCCGACGGTGGTGCGCTCGTTCAGCGGCAGGGCCGTGGAGACACCGAAGCGGGCGCGGTTGCCCTCGCCGCTGGCGGTGGGAAGTTCGTAGCCCACCGCGTAGTTCACGTTGCCGATCATGGTGTCGAGCGTCAGCGCGGCGGCCTGGCCGATGCCCCAGGTGATCTTGTCGGCAAAGCCCAGCGTCACCTTGTCGGTCAGGCGGTAGCGGGTGCTGATGGCGGTGGTGGTGTCCAGATTCCCGGTGAGGGGCTGGGTATGCACCACGTCCACGTCCAGCGGGGCGCGGTGGTAGCCCACGCTGCCGACCACGCCCAGGCCGTGCGTGTCCCCGAAGGCGGACTTGAAGCCCGCGCCGACGCTGAAGGGCGCGAAGCGGTACTCGCCGCGGGCGGTGACGCTGCCGCCCCGCGCCGTAGGCGTGGCGTGGTACTCGCCGTCCACCACGGCACCGAACCTCGGGCCGAGGGCGGCGGTGTAGTTCGCGGCCACATTCAGCCCGACGTTGAAGGGGGCCAGGCCCTGGTAGCCCGCGTCCTGGTAGCGGGCGGAGAGGCTGGCGGTGTCGTCCCCGAAGCGGGTGCTGAGGTCGGCGCTGGCCTGCACGCCGCCCGCGTAGGCGACGCGGGTGTCGGCGCGCGTGATGCCGTTGTCGAAGGTGCCGCGCACCCCGAAGGTCGTCTTGCCGTCCAGGTTCACGACCGCCGCGCCCACGCTGGAGTGCTGCCCCTCCTGGCGCACCTGCACCCCGTAGGCGAGGTGGCGGCCCGCCTCCCCGCCCACCAGCCGGTAGCTCGCCAGCACGCGCACGTCGTTGAAGCCCGCGTCCACCCGCTCCAGGGGCCGCACCAGCGTGACGATGCCGGTGGGGTAGTCCACGATGTAGTCCACGCCCCGCGTCAGCGTCACGCGGCGCAGTTCCTTGCCGGTGCGCGCCTCCAGCGTCACGACCTCCAGGGTCTCGCTGCTGTCCACGACACCGCTGTTCGGCAGGCGCAGGATGCGGGTGCCGTCGGGCGTGAGCTGCACTTCCGAGACGCGGTCAACGGGCACCCCCGCCACGAAGGCCGAGAAGCTGGGGTTGCTCTTGGTCACGACGGTCAGGGCCGTGAGCTGCTCGCCCACCGGCAGCACGCTGACGGGCAGCGCCGTCTGGCGGTAGGCCGCGCGGAAGGCCGGGTGGTCGTAGATGGCCGCAACCGGGTCCAGGCCTTGCAGGGGCGTCTGCTCGGTGCTGGCGTCCCCGAAGACGGGCGAGCGGACCGCGGGGTTGTCGGTCTTCGGCAACCCGTCCCGGTCGGCGGCCACGTACAGCTTGCCCGCCCCGACCGGCATCTCAGCGTAGGCGCGGGCCTGCACGCTGACGTTCTCCGACAGCCGCCCGCCGTTCAGGCCCACGGTCGCGCTGACCAGCCCCACGCCCACGCGGGCGCGGTCGGGCGTGACCTCATAGCGGGAGGTCAGCACCTGCTCCCCCAGCAGCACCTCCACCTTCAGGCCGGTGGGGGCGGTCTGCGGTTGCAGTTCCAGCAGGCCCTCGCCGCCCTCCAGCCGTACCTGATACCCGGCCTCGCCGGGGCTGGCGTCGGGGACGCGGGGTTCGAGGTTGGTGCGGACCGTGAGGGTGGCCTGGGCGGAAGGCGTGCCGTAGGCGTCGAGCGTCCGCACCTTCAGGCGGATGGGCGTGCTGCCGTCGGCGGTCAGGTTCAGGGGCGTCAGCTCGACGCGGGCGGTGGGACCGGCCCGCACGACCCGCACCTCGTCTGCCCCCTGCCCTGTGCCGAAGCGCAGCACGTTCGGCCCCTGGACGAGGGGCACGCCGACGTAGGTCAGCCGCTGCACGCCGCGCCCCTCGTCCTGCACCGTGGTGCCGATGCGGTCCTGGCCGACGGCCACGCCGTTCACGGTGAGGTCGGGGGCGGCTCCCAGCGGCGCTTCCACCTCCACGGTGATGCGGTCGCGCAGGCGAATCACGCTGCCGGCCAGGGGGAGCTTGATGGCCCCGGCATTCTCGGTGACGGGTTCCGGCAGGTTCAGCGGCGCGGCGGCTTTCAGGTCCGCAGAATCGATGAGGCCCTGGAGCACCTCGCTGCGCTCACCCGGAAAACGGGCCAGCAGGGCGGGTTCCGGCAGGGCGGCCAGGGGCGCGGTATGGGTCAGGTCGTAGGTGAGCAGGCCGCGCGCCTGGGCGGGCAGCGTCCAGTACAGCGTGCCGCCGGGGCCGCGCCGGGGGTCGGGCAGGGGACGCCCGTCCAGCCGGGTGCTGCCGGACACGAAGGCCGCGCCTTCCGGGAGGGCCTGGGCGATGACGAGTTCCTGGGCCTGCGCCGGTGCGTCGAAGGGCAGGCTGACGGTGCTGGTGCGCTGGACGGTGGGGGCGCTGACGGCGGGACTGCCCGCGTCCGTCTGCGCGCTGGCCGCGCCCAGCAGCATCAGGGCCGTCAGGGCCACCAGGGGTCGCCTCGAAAAGGGCTTCATCAGTACCTCCACCCGGCGGTCGGGTCGGTCACGGCGGTGCTCGGGCTGCCCGTGAACGTGAAGCGGTAGGTCAGGACCGTTTCACCGGCGGGCAGCGTACCGTTCCAGGTATTGCGGCCTTCTTTCAGCGCCGCGCCGGACGGCAGGGGGTCGTTCAGGGTAAAGCCCTCCAGCGCCGTGGGGGTGTTCAGGCGCAGCGTCACCGCGTAGCCCCCGGCCGTGAGGACCACCGTTTTCTCGATGCTGAGGGGACCGGCGCTCAGCGTGGTCCGGCGCAGCGTGCCCACCTCGCCTGCCAGCGGCGCGAGCGGGAAGTCCACGCCCGTCAGGCCGCCCACCTGCACGGTCCGGGTTCCCGGCAGACCGCCGTCCTGCGGCAGGTCCAGCGGCAGGTACGGGACCGAGCCGGGGTCGAGGCGCAGGGCCTGGGTGCCCAGCGGCACATTGGCGAAGTGGTAGCGCCCCGCCGCGTCGGTCAGGGCCAGGCGGCCCCCGGCCAGGATGACGCGGGCACGTTCCAGCGGCGTGTCCAGTCCGGCATCGAAGCGGCCGTCGCGGTTGCGGTCCACGTAGACCGTTCCCACGATGTCGTTCAGCGGGGCAAAGTTCAGCAGCCGCAGCTTGACGGCAGCGGTCGATTTGTTGCTGGCGATGGTCCGCACCGCGCCGCCCGCCCCCGTGCCCACCACCTGCACGCTGTTCAGCAGCTCGCCCTGCGTGCCGGCCCCCACGCGCACCCCGTAGGTGATCACCATGTCCTGGCTGGGGGGAAGCTTGCCGAGGTTCCAGTGCAGCACGCCGTTCGTGACCGTGGGGTCGGCCAGCGGCTCGCCGTTCAGGGTGCTGGTGCCGGGGAGGTACACCAGCCCGGCGGCGGGCGTGTCGGTGACCACCGCGTCCACGATGTCGGTGGTGGCCGACCCGTTGCGGATGGTCAGGGTGTAGGTGAGGCGGTCGCCGGGCGTCACCTGCGCGGCGCTCACGGTCTTGAGGACGCGGAGCTGGGCGTTCCAGACCGGGCTTTTCACCTCGTTGCTGGGCGTCGGCGCGGGCAGTTCGCTGGAAACCATCTGAAAGACGTTGTTCAGCGTCTCGCCGTCCACCGCCCGGTCGCTGACGATGACGGTCACGCGGAAGGTGCGCGTCTCGCCGGGAGCCAGGGTGCCGACGTTCCAGGTCGCCACCTGCCTCCCCGCCTCGCCCGTCACGGTGCCGCCGTCCGAGATGACGTTGCCCCCCGGCACG
Organism: Deinococcus carri; assembly: GCF_039545055.1. Taxonomy (NCBI): domain Bacteria; kingdom Thermotogati; phylum Deinococcota; class Deinococci; order Deinococcales; family Deinococcaceae; genus Deinococcus; species Deinococcus carri. The sequence continues at coordinate 34,427 of NZ_BAABRP010000021.1, read as the reverse complement.
AAGTCCACGTGGGCGGGCAGGGGGTCGCTGACCACCACGCCGGTCAGGGGCCGCGTGTAGGGGTTGCGCACGCTGAGCGTGTAGGTCACCGGCTCGCCCCGCGCCAGCGTGACGGTGGGGCCAGGGCTGACGGTCTTGACCAGCTCGGGCAGACCCGCCTCGACGCCCTGCACCCGGTCCAGGGTGGTGTTGCGGGTGCCGCGGGTGCCGGCAGCGGTGACCAGCGCCTCCAGCGGGCCGCTCTGCGTGGCGTCGTAGCAGATGCGGACGAGCGCCGTCTGGCCGGGGTCGAGCGGCAGCGGCTCAGCCAGCGCCTGCCCGTTCTCGCCCGTCAGAACCGCGCGGGCCTGGCCCTGCGGGTACGTGACCGTCACCCGGAAGTCGTCGCGGACATCCCCGGTGTTCTTGAGGGTGTGGTCGAAGCACACCTGCTGGCCCATGACGGCAAAGGCCTTGCTCTGGGTGTCGGCGGCCGTGTTCTCGGGCGCTTCGGGCACGCCGGCCGGGCCGATGGCGACGGCGGGCTGGTAGCGCACGTCCACCTGGGCGCTGCCCTGCGCGGCCAGGCCACCGGCCAGGACAGTTGCGGTGTTGGGAATCACGTGGTTTTCCGCCGCCGGGGTCGCCAGCATCCGGAAGGTGAGGGTCAGGGCCGCGCCCGCGGGCAGGCTGGCCGCGCGGACGCGCACGCCGCGCACCCCGGCGGGTTCGGTCCCCTGCCAGGTCACGCCGTCGGCGGTGTATTCCAGGGTGCCGGCCGTGGTCTGGGCGCTGCCCCGCACGAACGTCAGCCCCTGCGCGATCTGCGTGTCCAGCAGGTCGGTCAGCACCACGTCCTGGCCCTCGCCCTGGCCGTCGTTACGGGTGGTCACGGTCACGGTCGTCTCGCTGCCGGGGCGCAGCAGGGCGGGCGCGAAGGCCTTCTGCACGGCCAGTTGTGGGGGCGCGCCCACCGTCACGCGGCTGACGTTGTTGCTGTCGGCCTGCTCGCCACCCGCGCAACTGGCGACCAGATTCACGTAGGCCGTGCCCTGCCCGCTCGCCGCCTCCACGGCCAGCAGCAGGTTCGCGCCCTTCTCGGGGGCCAGCGTGACGTTCTCCACGACCTGCTCGCCGGGGTCCACGGCACCGTTGCCGTTCGCGTCCAGATAGAGGCGGGTGGTGGGCGTAAAGGCGCTTCCCGCCTCGGTGCGGGCCGCCACCGGAAAGGTCGCGGTCTGGTTGCCCGCGTTGACCAGGCTGTAGGCGAAGACCGTGCGGCCGCCGTAGGGCAGGGAGGCCGTCTGTCCGGGCTGCTCCGGTGTGCCGTCGGGCGTGACGCTCACGGCGCACACGGCCTGTACGGTGGTCCGGACCACGTTGGAGACGGCACTGTCAGGACCGCCGGGGATGGCCGGATCAAAGACCGCCGTCGCCTGGTTGGTGATCTCGGTCCCGGCGGGTGTCTGGCCCTGCGCCGCCGCCAGCCCGCCCAGGGCCAGCAGCCCGGTCAGACCCAGCCGATGAGGAAGCCGCGTGAGAAAGCGATTCACAGAAGGGACTCTCCTTGGGAAAATGCCGGGAAGGGCGCGTGGGGTGGGCACTTGATGTGCGGGGGTAGAAAGTCAAAAAGAATCTGCTGTTGGGGTGTTGAGCAGGCGGCGCACCCCGCAAAACCGCAGAGGTGCGCCGGGAGGGGGCCTCAGTTCACCTTGACGGTGAAGGTGAGTTCCATCGTGGAGCCGGAGGGCAGCGCGTCGGGCACGTTGTCGCCGTTGGCGTCGGCCGCCACCGCGATGGCCGTTCCCGCTGCCGTGCCTGCCGCCGGAGCGGTGGCCGACCAGGTGCCATTCCCGATCTTGTAGATGACCTTGGTCACGGCGGTGCCGCCGATGCTCAGGCTGGCCGACTGGAAGGTGGTGTTGGTGGGCACCGTGTCGTTCAGGGCGAAGCCCGCGACCGGGGCGTTGTAGGTGTTCTTGCCGATGATCTGGTAGACGATGTTCGCGCCTGGCAGGGCCGCCGTGTTGTTGGCCGTGTAGTTCGCGGGGTTGTTGATGCCGTTTTGCGGCGTGGCCCCGGCCGCCGTCTTGCCGTCCTGCACGAACTTGGCGACGTTCACCGCACCGACCGCACCGACCTTGATGACGTCGTTGAGGTCGGTCATGGTGATGGTGCTGTAGTTGCCCACCGCCTTCTGGCTGACGGTGTAGTTGCCCGCTGCCGTGCCGGTCGGCACCGTGATGACGGCGTAGACCTTGATTTCCTGGCCGGCGGCCACGACGGGCGTGATGAAGTTGCCCGCGCCGTTGGTGGGCAGCGCCACGCCGCTGCTGTCCACATAGGTGACGGCCGCGCCCGCGGGCAGCCCGGCCACCGTGGCCGACAGGGTGTAGCTGTCGTTGTACGCGCCCATGTTGGCGACGTCCATCGGGAAGACGGCCACGTTGTCGGTGCTGTTGGCCGTGTCGGTGCTGGTGGCCGTGTTGCCCCCCGGCACCACCGTCTGCTGCGGAGCAGGGGTGGGTACTGCCCCCAGCACGCCGTCGGTGTTGTCACCGAACTGCGCCGCGCCCTGCGCCACGATGTCGAGGGTAGTGGCGTCGGCCACGATGTCCGCATCGTTGAGCGAGTCGGCACCGACGATGATGGTCAGGAGGTCCACCCGCGCGGCGTCGCTGCCGTCGGGCAGGGTCACTTCGGCGCGGTAGATCACCGTGCCGCCCGCGGGTGCCGTCACGGTCGGGTAGGTGGCCCCGCTGCCCACCGGGATGGGCTGGTTGGTGTTCGGCCCCAGGAAGCGGACCCTGGTGCCGTCGGGCAGGGTGAAGACGCCGGTGCTGGAGTCGAAGGTGGTGCCGGCCAGCAGCTTGCCGTCGGGTCCCGCCGGGAAGAGCTGCACCCGGTCGCTGGCGGTGCCGTTGTTCTTCAGGTCGTTGGTGAAGATGATGGTATCGGCGGTGCCGGGCAGATCGTTGGTCTGGCCGGTGGCCGGGCTGGTCGAGGGGTTGTCGCTGTCGGCCCTGGGGTAGGCGATCTGCTTGTTGCCCTGCACGTCGGGCACGATGGGCGTCCCGCCCGAGGTGGGGTCCGCGGGGTTGGTCGGGTAGGAGGGATAGCCGGTCGCGGGCTGGGTGGGGGTGGGCTGGTTGGGGGTACCGCCGGGCACGGTGGGCACGTTGACCGTCCCCTGCGCGGGCGGGGTCGCGCCGGTGCTGCCGTCGGGGCCGACCGGGTTGGTGGGGTTGGGGACGTTGGGGGTGCCCGTCAGAGCGGGCTGGAAGGTCGTCACCTTGACGAACTGGAGGTCCGTGCCCTGCGCCGGGGTGGTCACCACCGCGCCATTGCTGACGGTCTGCCCCTCGTACAGGGTGCTACCGGTGGGAATCCCGTTCTGGCCCGTCCCCGTGCCGGTGCCCGCGACCGAACCCTCGGGCGAGGCCCCGTAGGTCGTGTTCGCCGGGGCATTCGCCGGAAGGGTGATCTCCTGCGTGAACTTGACCACGCCCGCATTGCCCGCCGGGAGCGTCAGGCTGTAGGAACCGTCGCTGTTCTTGGCCAGCTCATTGCCGCTGGCGTCCAGGTAGCGCACGGTCAGGCCGGACGCGCTGCCGGTGGTGTTGGGGCGCAGGCTCACCGTCAGCGGCGTGTTGCCGTTGTTGACGGCGTCGTAGTCGGTCTTGATGACCTGGCCGGGGGTCGCGCCGGTCACGGTCTTGGGCGTGTTGGCGAGCGTGTTGCCGTCGGCGGTGTTGTCGTCGTACACGATGTCGAAGCCCGGCAGCGGCAGCACCGTGGTGGTCACGGTGTTGGATTTGACTTCCGGGGCGGGCTGACCCGTGCCGGGGTCCGTGAAGCTGGCCGTGGCCTGGTTGGTGATCGGCGTGCCGGCCACCGTGCTGGTGGTGTTGGGGGTGGGGGCCGCGGAAGCTGCTCCGGCAGCCAGCGCCGCCATCAGACCCAGAATCTTCGTGTTCACTTTCATGCTGTCTCCTCTGCTTGCTGCGGGCCGCGCTGTGCCCTGCGGAAGTTCTGTATTGACTTCACCTGCACGGGTTACTTCACCTGTACGCGGAAGCCGAGCGTCTTCTCTGTGCCCGCCTCCAGCGTGCCGATGGTCCAGCGGACGGCCTGGTACTCGTTGGGCTTGACCTCGACCTCGCGGGTCACGGCCTTGCCGTTCTCGGTCACGGTGACGGTCTTCTTGAGGGGCGCGGGGGCGAAGGTCTTGCCGCCGTCGATGGAGTATTCGGTGCGGACACCCTCGGGCGCAGGGCCGTCGGGCGCGAGGTAGACCATGTTCGCCGGCACGGGCAACTGGACCCGCAGGTTGGGCAGGGCAACCCTGCCGACGTTGCGCGCCGTCACCGTCTGGGCCAGCACGTCACCGGGACGCACCTTCGTGAAGGCGGGGGTGCGCTTCTCGGCCGTTTTGCCGTCCCGGGTCACGGACTGCACCAGAACCTGGTCGTACAGCAGCGACAGGGGCGAAGTGCCCTGGGCGAGTGCCACGCCGGACAGAACCAGCAGCAGGAGGGGGACTGGGGATTTCATGTCAGCTCCTTGGGGCAAGGGAGAGGGAACAGGGCGGCTGGAAGCGCTTCAGCGAAACGGAGCGCAAGATAACTTGACGTTGAAGAACCTGGTATCCCCCTGCGGGGGGACTGGACAGCGCAACCACAATGCAAAACGACCAACGAACGCGCGCCCCACCTGGGGTTCACGGCTCGTCGGTCGCACCACTGGCTCGGCGTGTGGCAGGTGCCCGGATACACCACACGCTTCATCGCCCCGGAACAGGGAGAAGGTAGTTGTCAGGCCATGACAGAAGCCTTACAGATTTTCATAAATCTCTCATCAAACAGAAACGCCAGGGTTGAGCTACGGCCGGACGCGGGAGGCTTCCGGCAGACCTCGACCCGGAAAGCGCGCTGCACGCCGCGTCGCCGGTTCCCTCCGGGCTTACAAACGCGGGGAACGTTCCGCGCCATCCTGTTTCCCACGGAGGTCCGGTCATGGCGCGTATCACGCGGTACAGCAAATTCGAGGGCGAACTCGACCAGCTCGATTCCAGCGAGCTGATGCAGATGATTCAGGAAGCCCTGCTCGGCCAGGGCATGAACGATCCCTACGACCCCGACCCGAACGCGCGCCCCAGCATGGACGACCTGTTCGACGCGATCCTGGAAGCCCTCGCGGAACGGAACATGATCCCCGAGGACCTGCTGATGGAGGCGATGCAGGCGGACGACGTGCGCGAGACGCGCCTGGGCCAGCAGATCGAGCGCCTGATGGACAAACTCCAGCAGGACGGCTTCATCCGTAAGGAGTTCGACGACGAGGAAGGGCAGGGCGGCCAGGGCGAGGCGGGCGACGCCAAGTTCCAGCTCACCGACAAGAGCATCGACTTCCTGGGCTACAAGAGCCTGCGCGACCTGATGGGGGGCCTGGGCCGCTCCAGCGCGGGCGCACACGATACTCGCGAGTACGCCTCGGGGGTCGAGATGACCGGCGAGCTGAAGAACTACGAGTTCGGGGACACCCTCAACCTCGACACGACGGCCACCCTGGGCAACGTGATCAGCAAGGGCTTCGACCAACTGGAGGAGTCCGACCTGGTGATCCGGCAGGCGGAATACAACTCCTCGGCGGCGACGGTGGTGCTGCTCGACTGCTCGCACTCCATGATCCTGTACGGCGAGGACCGCTTTACCCCCGCCAAGCAGGTCGCGCTGGCCCTGGCGCACCTGATCCGCACCCAGTACCCCGGCGACACGGTCAAGTTCGTGCTGTTCCACGACTCGGCCGAGGAAGTGCCGGTCAGCAAGCTCGCGCAGGCCCAGATCGGGCCGTACCACACCAACACGGCGGGCGGCCTGCGGCTGGCGCAGCAGCTCCTGAAGCGCGAGAACAAGGACATGAAGCAGATCGTGATGATCACCGACGGCAAGCCCTCGGCCCTCACGCTGCCCGACGGCCGCATCTACAAGAACGCCTACGGCCTCGACCCCTACGTGCTGGGGGCCACCCTGCGCGAGGTCGCCAACTGCCGCCGCAGCGGCATTCAGGTCAACACATTCATGCTGGCCCGCGACCCCGAACTCGTCGGCTTCGTGCGCCGCGTCTCCGAGATGACCCGCGGTAAGGCCTACTTCACCACCCCGCAGAACATCGGCCAGTACGTGCTGATGGACTTCGTGACGAACAAGACGAAGATGGTGAATTAGCTTTCAGCCGTCAGTGGTCAGCAGTCAGGAAGGAAAGCCGATGCTTTTGCAGGAGCTTTCCTTCTTTTTGCTGACGGCTCCCCTACCCCAGCTTCACAAACATCGGTGGCTGCACGCCCACCATGCGCGCCATCATCCAGACCTGGCCCTTGTGGTGGGCCTCGTGCTGGATCATGAAGTCGAGCAGGGCAGCGACCGGCATCTCGCGCCCGCCGAAGGCCTTCACGCGGCGGTTCATGTCCTCCTCGCTCAGGGCGCGGATGGCGAGCAGGGCGTTCTCGGTGCTCTCCTGGAGGCGGCTGCGGGCGCTGGGGAGGTCGGCGCTGCCACTGGTGTCCAAAATCGGGGCCGGGGGTTCGCTGCCCAGCAGCCCTAGAAACCGCTGACTGCTGGCCGCCAGATGGTCCGCCAGCCCGATGAAGCTCATGCCGCCCTCCCAGGGAGAAAAGGTGCTCTGCTCGTCAGGCAGCGTCTCGTAGAGGTCTTGCAGGGCCGCGCGGTGCATCTGGAAGGCGCGGGCGTAGTGGGCAGGGGTGTTCATGGGGAACAGCATAAGGGCGGTCCCGCAGAGAGCCGCCCAGGCAGGATGAAGAGGATTAAACGGACGTGCCCGGACGCCGGCGCAGCTCGTCGCGGATCTCGGCCAGCAGCTTTTCCTCGTTGCTGGGTTCGGCCACGGCGGGTTTTTCCTCGCGCTTGAAGCGGGCCATGAGCGTATTCATGGGCGTGACGACGAACAGGTACAGCACCAGCGCCGTGAGCACGAAGTTGATCAGCGCCGTGATGAAACTGCCGTAGTCCAGCACGATGGCGTCGATGCCCTGCGCCGGGTTGGCCGCGCGCAGGGTGATAGCCCCGGCCACCGCGCCGCCCGTCACCAGCTTCACCAGGGGATCGAGAAAAGCCTTGGTAAAGGCCGTCACGACGCCCCCGAAGGCCGCCCCGATCACCACACCGACCGCCAGGTCGACGACATTGCCACGCAGGATGAAGTCTCGGAATCCTCTCAACATGGTGAGTATTTTTACACTTTGTCGAGGTGCAGGTGGACCGCACAGGTGGACTGGGGCCTGCTCAGACTGAGCCTGCCTGGAGGGGGCCTGCTCCCGGCCAGCCGTTCAGGCCTGCCCGCGCTGCTCCTTGACCGCGTGGGCGCTCATGCCCCACTGGTGGCCGCTGCTCTGCACGCCTTCCAGCAGGACGCGGGCCAGTTCGCCCAGCGTCGCGCCGCCGGGGCGCACGTCCATCCGGAACTCTCCCCGCAGTTCGGTCAGGCTGGTGTCGTCGAGCATCAGCTCGGTGCCGTAGCGCAGGGTGGTCGGGGGGACGATCAGCAGGTCGGCCTCGCCGGGCCTCACCGCATGGCGGAAGCAGCGCCCGGTCAGCAGGCCTGCTACGGTGGTCACGCGCCCGAAGGTCCGATTCTCCACGGCACGCACCTCGATCTCCAGACCCTCAATCTGCCGCAGGGGGTCCACGGCGCGGTCGAGCGACTCCGCGAACAGCAGGCCCGTTCCCAGAATCACCTTGCGGGGGGCCGGGAGGGCGGCAGGAAGCTCGGGCAGGCCTTCCGTGAGGAAGTCGCGGATCATGCCCACCCCGTTTTCCAGCATCGGGAAGCCCTCGTATTCCTCCTCGCTGGGCAGCGGCTCGCCGGCCAGCAGATACAGCTCGTCGGAGGGGAAGACGAAGCGGGTGCCGCGTTCATTCAGGAACTGCCTGCGCCAGCGGTTCAGGCGGGCCAAGGTGTCCTGCGCCTCCTCGCGCGTGAAGGTCCGCACGTCGGGGAGGTTCTTCCGGTGCCCGGTCAGGCCGATGGGCACCACCGCCGCCGAGATGACGTTGGGGCGGCTGCTCAGGTACTCCACCGTCTCATCGAGATGCTCGCCGTCGTTGCGGCCCGGCACCAGCACGATCTGGGTGTAGAGGTCGATGGGTTCGAGCCGCTCGATCATGGAGCGAATCTGCACGGCCTGGGGGTCCTTGACCTTGAGCTTCCACCACTTCATCAGGTCCTGGCGCAGATCCTGATTGGCGGTGTGGACCGACACGTACAGCGGCGAGAGATTCTCGTCCAGGATGCGGTTGATGTCGCCTTCCGTCAGGTTGGTGAGCGTCACGAAGGAGCCATACAGGAAGGACAGGCGGTAGTCGTCGTCCATGATGTAGAGGCTCTTGCGAAAGCCGCGCGGCATCTGGTGGACGTAGCAGAAGTCGCACTTGTTGGCGCACTTCTTGATGCCGTCGAACAGCACTTCCTCGAAGTCCAGGCCGGGGTCCTCCCACTCCACGTCGAAGGTGAAGGTGGGGGCCGCCGGGTCGTATTCCAGGCGGTGGTGGTCCTGCGCGGTCCCCAGCACGCCGCTCAGCACGGAGGGGCGCTCCACCGGGCGGCTGATTTCCAGCGTGGCCCGCCCCTGTGAGAGCCGCCAGCGGTAGGCCAGCACGTCCGTCACCGGGGTGCCATTCACCCGGAGAAGCAGGTCGCCGGGCCGCACGCCCGCCCGCTCGGCGGGGCTGCCCGCCTCGACCGTCTTGATGGGCGCGGGAAACACCTGGTCCTGCTGTTCTGGAAGTTGTTCGACTGCTGTCACGTCATCCCCCTGTACCCGTTCATTCTGGGCGGGACACACGTGGCCCCGTTCAAACAGGGCAGCTTAACAGGGCGGTGGGGAGAACGGTGTGAGGGGGGTTGCGGTTCGGGCGAGCAGGTGGTGGGGCAAGGCGAAGCCCGTCTATTTCGCCCGCTGCGGCCGTCCCCAGCGGGCGAAATAGACGGAAAGCGGCTCAGTCCTGCGGCGAGTCCAGATACTCGGCCAGGCGATCCCACGTCTCGGTCACGCCCTGCAACATGCCCATCTCCAGAACGGTCTTCAGAGCTTCCTCGGAACCGTAGCTGGCACGGCTGGTCACTTTCGTTCCGCCCTCGACTTCCTCGAACGTCAGGGTCACCAGGGTGGGCGGCATGTTCTCGTTGATGTTGGCGTCCGCGTCCGAGAAATAATCCGTGTAGACGAGGCGTTCCGGAGCTTCGATCTCCTGATAGATCCCCAGACCCCAGGATTCCATGCCGTAAAACTCACCCTGATTCCTGTCCACGCATTTCATGCAGTAGTGCCACTTGCCGCCGGGGCGCAGGTCGACGGTGCAGAAGGGAACTTCCCAGCCACGGGGTCCCCACCACCGGCGGAGATGCTCGGCCTGGGTGAACGCATCGAAGATCAGGGCGCGCGGTGCCGGGAAAATGCGCTCAAGGACGAGAACTTTGCCTGCTTCGACTCTCGAAACCATCGGGGACGCTGCGGTGCCGGTCATGGGGATTCCTCCTGGTCGGGGTGGATGGACGTGTCTGCCGTATCCGTCGGTGAAGTGTCGCTGGCGTCGTGCTGAAGCTGTTGCAGGTAGTCGCCGAGCCGGTCGAAGCGGTCTTCCCAGAGCTGCCGGTAGGTGTGCAGCCAGTCATCGAGTTCCTCGAAAGGCTCGGCCCGCAGGGTGCAGACGCGCCGGTTGGCGACCGCCTCGACCTCGACGATGCCCGCCTCGCTCAGGACGCGAACGTGCTTGGACACCTGGGGCTGACGTATCTGGAGATGGGCGGCGAGTTCACCGATGGTCAGGGGCTGCCGGGCCAGCAGCTCGACGATATGCAGACGATTTGGTTCGGCCAGAGCACTGAATGTGGTGGCCTTCAAGGAAGGCTCCTCCTTTCCGACCGCAGGGTCGTTGGTGGCTTAAAGATACTCCATCGGGAATATTCCTGTCAAGGAATATTCGTGTTGAAGTCAGCCCGCACCCCTCGTCAGGCAGGCTCCTCCCCCAGCAGCGCCGCCAGCCCCTTTGAGGCCACGTCCCGCACGCTGTGGTCCATATACGGCGTGAGTTCGGTTTCCTCCGGGTTCACCTCGATCACCACGCCGCCCTCCCGCCGCGTCTCGAAGGCGAGGCCCGCCGCCGGGTACACCACGCCGCTGGTCCCCACGATCAGGGCCACGTCGGCCTCCTGAAAGGCGTGAGTGGCGGCTTCCAGGGCGTCTTCCGGCAGATATTCCCCGAACCAGACGATATTGGGGCGCATCCGGGCTGCGCAGACGGGGCAAGTGGGTGGGGGCGTGAAGGTATCGGGGGCAGGGAGGGGTGTCACGATGCCGCACCCCTCGCAGCGGGCGGTGGTGAGATTGCCGTGCAACTCCACCAGGCGCTCGCTGCCCGCGCGGGTGTGCAGGCCGTCCACGTTCTGGGTGGCGAGGAAGAAGCCTGCGCCCTTCGCGCGCTCCAGTTCGGCCAGCAGGCGGTGCGCCTCGTTGGGCTGGGCACGGGACACGTCGGCGTAGCGGCCCGCGTACCACTGCCAGACCGTCTCGGGGTCGCGGCGGTAGGCCTCCGGACTGGCGAGGTCTTCCGGGCGGAAGCGCGCCCAGTGGCCGGTCTGCGCGTCGCGGAAGGTGGGAATGCCGCTCTCGGCGCTCACGCCCGCGCCGGTCAGCACGGCCACGCGGCGGGCGCTGGCGAGGGCGGCGCGGGCCTCTGGGAGGTTCATGGGGTCAGGGTAACGCGCCTGCCGGGAACACGAGGTATTCGGGCGGTACCGCGTCCGTCAGCCACACGCCGTTGTCGCTGCGGTAGAAGCTGTGCCCAGCCCGGTACATCTGGCCCGATTGCACGGTGAGAATGACGGGCTGGCCACGCCGCGCCCCCACCTTGCGGGCGGTGGCCTCGTCGCGCGAGAGGTGGACGTGATGCCGCCCCATCGGCCGCAGCCCCTCCGCGCGGATGGCGGCCAGCGCGCCCGCGTGGGTGCCGTGGTAGAGCCGCTCCGGGGGCACGGTCAGCGGCAGTCGCAGGTCCACCGGGACGGTGTGGCCCTGGTTGGCGCGGATGCGGTCGCCCTGAAGGGTGTAGCGCCCCTTGCGGTCGGCGGCCACCAGCCGCTCCAGCCGTTCGCGGGAGAGGTGCAGGTGCCGCAGCACCGCGTCTACCGGTGCCCAGCCCCCCGGTTCCAGCGTCACGCCCATCTCGCCAGGCACGTGGCGCAGCAGATACGAGAGGCGGCGGGAGAGGCGTTCGTCGGTCACGGGGTCAGTCTTACAGAAATGTCACAAAGGGAGGGGGCAACGCAAACCCCTCCCCTCCCCCACTCAGCGCAGGTGCCCCAGCCGCTCCTCCTTCGCCCGCAGGTAGCCCGCGTTGTGCGTGTTCTCGCCCACCCGCAGCGGCACGCGCTCCACGACTTCCAGGCCGAAGCCACTGAGGGAGTGCAGCTTGCGGGGATTGTTGGTCAGCACCCTCAGTTGCCGCGCGCCCAGCAGGTGCAGCATCTGCGCGCCGATGCCGAAGTCGCGGGCGTCGGCGGGAAAGCCCAGGCGCAGGTTGGCGTCCACCGTGTCGGCCCCGCCGTCTTGCAGGGCGTAGGCGCGAATCTTGTTCAGCAGGCCGATGCCGCGCCCCTCCTGCCGCAGATAGACCAGCACGCCCCGGCCTTCCTGGGCGATGGCGCGCAGGGCCGCGTCGCGCTGGGGGCCGCAGTCGCAGCGCAGGCTGTGAAAGGCGTCCCCGGTCAGGCACTCGGAATGCACGCGCACCAGCAGCGGCTCGGGCGTGACTTCCCCCATCACCAGCGCCACGTGTTCGGCTCCGCTGAGGGTGTCCTCGAAGCCGACCAGCCGGAACTCGCCGTATTCGGTAGGCAGGTCGGCCTCGGCCACGGCGCGCATGAAGGGATCGTGTTCGAGGCGGTAGGCGATCAGGGCCTCGATGCTTCCCACCAGCAGCCCATGCTTCTCCCCGAAGGCCAGGAGGTCGGGCAAGCGGCTCATCTCGCCGTCGTCCCCCATGATTTCGCAGATGACCCCGGCGGGGGCAAAACCCGCCAGCCGCGCGAGGTCGCACGCCGCCTCCGTGTGCCCCGCGCGGCGCAGCACGCCACCCGGCCGCGCGACCAGCGGGAAGATATGCCCCGGACGGCGGAAGTCGGCGGGCCGGGCGGCGGGGTCGATCAGGGCGGCAATCGTGGCGGCGCGGTCGTAGGCGCTGATGCCGGTGGAGTTGCCGATATGGTCCACGCTGACCGTGAAGGCGGTGCCGTTGGGGTCGGTGCTGGCTCCCACCATCGGCGTCAGGTCAAGCGCCTGCGCCCGCTCGGGCGTGAGCGTCACGCAGATCAGCCCCCGCCCCTCGCGCGCCATGAAGTTCACCCACTCGGGCGTGGCGGTGGCGGCGGGCATCAGCAGATCGCCCTCGTTCTCGCGGTGCTCGTCGTCCACCAGGATGACCGGGCGGCCCGCGCGCAGCTCGGCGAGCAGTTCGGGAACAGAAGCCAGCGTCACCGCGCCACCTCCGCCCCGCTGAGGGCTGACGGCTGAGAGCTGGCCGCTTCCCGCATCAGCAGCAGCCGCTCCACGTACTTCGCCAGCTGGTCGGCCTCCAGATTGACCACCGTACCCGGCTGCCAGTCCCCCAGGGTGGTGACCTCCAGGGTGTGCGGCACCAGCCAGAGGGTGAACTCGTCGGGGGCGAGGTCGGCGCGGCTGCCGCCGGGGCCACCCGTATCCACCACGGTGAGGCTCACGCCGTCCACGGTCACGCTGCCCTTGGGCACCAAATAGCGGGCGAGGTGCGGCGCAGCGCGGACGGTCAGGGTGTAGGCCCCCGGTTCCTCCCGCCGCGCCAGAATCTCGCCGGTGCCGTCCACATGGCCGCTCACCATGTGCCCGCCGAAGCGCCCGAAAGTGGTCATGGCCCGTTCCAGGTTCAGGCGTGCGCCCTCCCGCCAGTGGGGAGCCGTCTTGTTCACGGTTTCGCGGCTGAGGTCCACCGTGAAGCCCAGGCCGTCCCAGCCCGTCACGGTGAGGCAGGTGCCGGAGCAGGCGACGCTCTCGCCCAGCGCGAGGTCGGGCCACATCCGCGCGGGCTGGATGGTAAGGGTGAGGTTGCCGTTCGTCTCGGCCACGTGCGTGACGCGGCCGACCTGTTCCACGATTCCGGTAAACATCAGTTGGCTCCTGCCGCGCCCAGGCGCGGAATGTCGTTCAGCAGGCCCGAGACCAGCAAGTCCGGGCCGAGGATTTCGGTGTGGAGGTCCCGCAGGACCAGGGCGTCGGCCATCCCGCGGGGAGGGCCGCACAGGGGCGAGAGGCCCGCACCGAGCAGCTTGGGGGCGACCAGGGCGCGCACCTCGTCCACCAGCCCGGCCTCCACAAAGGCGGTGGCGAGGGTGGGGCCGCCCTCCAGCAGCAGGCTGGAGAGGTGAAGGTCACCCAGGGCATGCAGGGCCTCCGGCAGGGACGCGGCGCGCAGGACGGTCGCGCCCGTGTCCGCCAGTCGGCCCGCATCGGCCCAGGGGGACGTGACAATCACGGTGCCGGGCCGCAGTGCCCGCGCCGAGAGGGGCGTGCGGGCCTGCCGGTCGAAAATCACCGGGCGGGGGTCGCGGCCGCCCATTACGCCGCGCACGGTCAGGCGAGGGTCGTCGGCCAGGACGGTGCCCACGCCCACGGCCAGGGCATCGAGTTCGTCGCGCCAGCGCATCACGCGCTCACGGGCCGGGGCGGAGGTGACGGGGCCGTTGCCCTCGCCCGTCGCGGCCACCCGGCCATCCAGGGTCATCGCGTACTTGTAGACCACCCAGGGTCGCCCACGCGTGACCAGCGAGCGGAAGCCGGCCTGCTGGCGCGCGGCCTCCGCCTCCCGCACGCCGACCGTGACCTCCACGCCCGCTTCGCGCAACCGGCGGACGCCCCGGCCCGCCACTTTCGGGTTGGGGTCCAGGGCCGCCACCACCACCCGCGCGATCCCCGCCGCCAGCAGGGCGTCGGCACAGGGCGGCGTGCGCCCGAAGTGGCTGCACGGTTCGAGGGTCACGTAAGCGGTGGCCCCGCGCGCCCGCTCTCCGGCCCCCCGCAGCGCGAACACCTCGGCGTGCGGTTCGCCCGCCCGGGGGTGAAAGCCGCGCCCCACCACCTCCCCCCTGCGAACCAACACGCAGCCCACCGGGGGGTTGGGGGCGGTGCGGCCCAGGCCCCGGGCCGCCTCCGCGAGGGCTAGGGCCATCCAGGCCTCGTCTTCCGGGAGCAGCGTGGCCGCTCCGGGACTGTTCATTCCAGACATACGTTGACGCCGCCCGCCGGGGTGGCGGGCAAAGCGGCCTCCTTCTTCCATCCGGACTCCGGGAAGCGGTCAGCCGCCAGCGTTCAGCGGCCAGCCCCCTGGGCCTTTCGCCTTCTGCCTGCTGCCATCCGCCCCCCTCTTACCGTCGGCCTCGGAATCGCACCGAATCGGGCCTCGCGCGTCTTGCGTTTGCGCGGGCTTCGCGGGCTGACCGGCCTGGCCTGAAAAGCACAGCGCCGGATCACCGCCGGTGGGGAGTTGCACCCCGCCCCGAAAGAGGTGGCCCCGCCTCGCTGGGAGGGGCCGGGAGAGATGCTAGCGCGGGGCCAGGGGGGGGAGTGGGAGAAAGGGCACGGGCAGGCGGGACAGCCCAGGGGGCCGCCCCACGCGGAAGGCGGCCCACCCCGGAAGCGTGCGTCAGCGGCGGCCCACCCCCGCCGCGAGGTTCAGCGGGGCATCCAGCTTCAGCCACAGGAACTCCGTCCGGTCCTTGACATCCGCACCGCGCCCCCCCGTGGCGGGGTAGTTGTTGTCGTTGGCGACCAGGAGGGTGCTCGCGTCCAGCACGATGACGTTCTCGATGGTCAGGTAGGGAAAGGAGAACACGCCGCCCCGCGTGGCGGGCGCAAGGCCCTGCGGGTCCCGCACGTTCATCAGGTCGGCTACCAGCGTCTTTTTCAGGGTGCCGTCGGGATTCTTCTGCGTCAGGCTGACCTGATAGACCCGCTTGAACTTCGCCGCCGCGCCGCTGGCGTTGTCGCGTTCGAGCACCAGATAGTCCGTGGCGTTCACGGGTGTCAGGTCACCGATGGCGTGGGCGGCGTCCTCCAGGGCGTAGCGGCCGACCAGGGTCCAGCGGCGGGTCGCCAGGTCGAAGGCGTGCAGGCGCAGTTGCCCCGGCACGTCCCCCGCGACCGTCTTTTCCAGCAGGGCGTACAGCGTCTTGCCGTCCGGGCTGCGGCTCAGGCCCTCGAAACCGCCGCTCGCGCCCAGGTTGGCGGCGCTGCTGCTGGCCCCCTGCGCGAAGGCGGGGCTCTGGGGGCTGCGGACCTCGGGGGCGGTGAACTGGCCCACCACCTTCGCCCCGGTGGCCGGGAAGTCGGTGAAGAAGCCGTCCACGCCGGCCCACAGCGCCTGGCGCATCTCGGCCTCGGGGTCGCCCGCGTAGCTGGGCAGCAGGTAGGGGGGTTCGTTGCGGAAGGTCCAGGGGTGAACCAGCAGCCCGGCGGCGTGGGCACGCCTCACGAAGTCGGTCGTCTGACCCCGCTCGTCGATGACCCAGCGCTTGTAAGGGCCGACCCCACTGGCGTAGGTGGCGATGTCCCGGAGGGCGGCGTCGGTGGTCAGCGCGCCGTACTTGCGGGCGTCCCCCCGCGCGGTCCAGTCGTAGGGGGCCTCGTCCGGACTGCTGACCAGTTGCACCAGCGGCAGATTCACACCCGCCTTGGGCATGATGTTCGCCCGGAGGTCCCGGAGGTTCGCCGTCTCGAAGGACTGGATGAACACGCGGGCAGGGTCGGTGAAGCCTTCTTTTTTCAGCGTGTCTATCAGCAGTTGCGACGTGTTGAAGCCCGCCGCCTGCATGTAGGTGGGGTGCTTCGTCTCGGGGTAGAGGCCCACCTTACGCCCGGTCCTGGCCTCCACGTCGCGGACCAGCGCGATGATCTCCGCGAGGGTGGGAATCTGAAACTGCCCGTCGTAGGCCCGGCCCCGCAGCGCGGGAAGCCGCTCGACCGCCCGTAGGGTCCGGAGTTCGGCCAGCGTGAAGTCCTCGACGAAGTAGCCGCGCACGTCCACGCCGTCGAGTTTCTTGGTGGTGAGGCGGCTCCCGAACTCGGGATGGTTCGCCACGTCCGCCGTCGCCTCGGTCACCTTGCCGCTGGCGTCCACCACGGCGATGACGGGTTCATGCCGCGCGACCAGCACCCCGTCCCGGGTGACAACCAGATCGGGTTCGATAAAATCCGCGCCCCCCTCGATGGCGGCGCGGTAGGACGCTAGCGTGTGTTCGGGGCGCGTGCCGGAGCTGCCCCGGTGCCCGATCACGATGGGGGCCTGCCCGCGCAGGGTGGGCAGCCCGGCGAGGTTGGGGGTGGGCAGCGGGGCTTCGAGCAGCCGCCCGTCGGCGCTAAAGTGCAGCAGGTACGGCCCGAACTCGTCACCCACCCACAGCGTCCCGTCCGGGGCCACCGCGAAGCCCTCCACGTCGAAGTCGGCCCCGGTCAGCAGCCGCTTGGGGCTGGCCTCGTTCACGATCAGCCAGGGCACCCGGCGGTCGGGGTCGCGCAGTTGGATGAAGGTGCCCACCCGCACCCCGCCCTGTGCCGCCGGGCTGGTTTTCGCGGTAAGGCTCAGGCGGTAGAGGCGCAGCAGGTAATCGGCACTGTTGTTCTTCGCGCCGAAGCCGTTGTCGCTCAGAAACAGGAAGTCCCCGCCGGGGCCGAACTGCACCCCGGAAAACCCCTGCACGGGCTGGCCCGCAAACCGCGGCTTGCCGCGCAGCCCATCGGCAAAGGCCCCGCTGGCCGGCCCCGCCGCGAAGGTGTCGGCGGGCAGTTCGGCGTAGCCCACCAGGGTGGCGGCCCGGGCGAAAGGCAGGCTCAGGGACAGCAGGGCCGTCAGGCAGACCAGGGGACGTTTCACGTCCAGCAAGGTGCCGGGGCCACGTCAGCCCCACGTCGGCCCGGCATCAGGGGGAGGTCATACGGGCTTGCTCTGATTCCAGAACATCCGGGACGGCACCGGATGTTCTTCAGGGGCCACAGGCTCAGGGGCGGCCCCTCGCCTTTCTTGCCAGGAGAAACGTAGGTTCACCCGCTCGTGGTCCATCACCGCAACCCCGTCCTTTTTGCTTCTCGCTCTCCTGCGCAGTCGTCGTGAACGGACGCCCCTGAGGACGCCACTCCTCAGCTTTGCAAGTCCGCTGGGATGATTCAAAGGAATCATCGCAATGGGGTATCAGCCCTCCCGCACGTGCGCCAGCATCAGCTCCGCGGTGGCCCGCAGCGCGTCCAGGTGCGTGCGCTCGTAGGCGTGACTGGCGTCCACGCCGGGGCCGATCAGGGCGACCGGGTAGTCGCCGCCCGCGCGCCAGGCTGCCGTGCCGTCGCTGGCGTAGTAGGGATAGAGGTCCACCTTCAGGTCCAGCCCTGCCCGCCGCGCCGCCGCGCGCAGGCGGTTGCCGAGCGCGTGGTCATACGGCCCGCCGCTGTCGGCCACGCAGAGGGTGACGTGGTGCTCGCTGCTGGCCTGCCCCTCCCCGACCGCCGCCATGTCCACCGCGATCAGCTCGTCGGTGTGGGCCGGAATGCCGGTCGCCGCCCCGTGCCCGACCTCCTCGTAGGTGGTGACGTGAAAGGCGACGGTATGGGCCGGGGGCTGGTCCAGCAGGGCGCGGGTCACGCCCAGAAAGACGGCCACGGCGGCCTTGTTGTCGAGGTGGCGGCTCTTGAGGTAGCCCGCGTCCGTCAGGGTGGCGCGGGGGTCCAGGCTCACGAAGTCCCCGACCCCGATGCCCAGCGCCCGCGTCTCGGCGGCGCTGGTGGTGGGGGCGTCCAGGCGGACCTCCATCACCGCCTGCTCGCGCCGCAGCTCGCTGAGGGCCGGGCCGTGGACGTGGGTACTCTGGTAGGTGTTCACCACGGTTCCGGTGAGGACCCCGCCCGCCTGGGTATGCACCTGCACGTACTCGCCCTCGATGGTGGCCCAGTCGTAGCCCCCGAGCCGGGCGAGGCGCAGACGGCCGCTGGCCTTGATTTCCTTGACCATCGCCCCCAGCGTGTCCACATGGCCGCTGAAGGTGGTGTGCGGCTGGCCGGGCTGCCCCGCGACCTCCCAGGTCAGGGCACCCTTGCGGGTGCGGGTGGTCGCCACGCCCAGGGCCGCCAGTTCGCCTTCCAGCAGGCGCACGGCGGCCTCCGTGAAGCCGGTCGGGCTGGGGGTGTTCAGCAGACGCAGCAGGAGGTCGGTGGTGCCGGACAGGTCGAACCCGGCGGTCGCGGCGGGGGCGGACGGAGTGGTCATGGACGGCATGATACGGCCCCGCCGGGCTTGACCCTCACCCTGGGGCAGACCCCAGACTGCCTGCACCTCCGGGGGTGGTCAGGATGACGGACACGGCAGCAACCCTCACGATTGGCGCGTTCTCGCGCGCCTCGCGCCTCAGCCTCAAGGCTCTGCGGCTGTACGACGACCTGGGGCTGCTGCCCCCCGCCCGGGTGGACCCGGCCACGGGCTACCGCTTCTACGCGCCCGCCCAACTGGGCACCGCCCACCTGATTGGCCTGCTGCGCCAGCTCGACTTGCCGCTGAGCGAGGTGCGGGCGCTGCTGGAGACCCCGGCCGCGGCACAGGCCGCGCGGCTCGCGGAGCTGTGGGGGCGGGTCGAGCGCGAACACGGGCGGCGGCGCGGCGTGGCGCAGTACCTCATCGAGAAGCTGCAAGGAGAGACGAAGATGACACAGACTTTTGACGTTCAGCAGCGGTTCGTGCCCGCCCAGCGGGTGGCGACCCTCACCCGGCGGCTGACGGTGGCGGAGCTGAGCGACTTCATCGGGGAGGCGGGCAGCCGGCTGGTCGCCCTGACGGGAGAGCGGACGGCGGGGGCGGCCTTCGTCATCTACCACGGCGAGGTCAACGCCGACAGCGACGGCCCGGTGGAGGTGTGCGTGCCCTTCACGGGCAGCCTGACGGTGCCGGACGACGTGACCGTGCGCGAGGAACCCGCCCACACGGAAGCCTTCGTGACGCTGACCAGGGCGCAGTTCGTGTTCCCCGACATCCTGCGGGCCTACGACGCCGTGTGCGAGTACGCCCAGGCCCACGGCACACCGGGCGGCCTGGACTGCCGCGAGGTCTATCCGGTGCCCTGGGCCGGCCTGACTGGAAACGACCCGGCGGGGGACGTGGCCTGGCCCTTCGTGCCGCAGAACTGAACGCTGCTGCCCTCTGCGCCTCCGGCCCGTATGAGCCGGGGGCGGTACGCTGCCCCCATGAGCTATGCCGACACCCTGGGGATGCGCGTGCTGGAGGCCACGCCCGAACGAACCCGCGTCGCCCTGACCGTCACCGCCGGCGGCCTGAACATGCACGGCACCGCCCACGGCGGCCTGCTGTTCAGCCTCGCGGACGAGGCCTTTGCCCTTATCAGCAACCTGGAGGCGCAGGCGGTGGCGGTCGAAATGCACCTGAGTTTCTTCCGCGCCGCGCGGCAGGGGGATAAGCTGGTCGCGGTCGCCACGCCCGAACGGGTGGGCCGCACGCTGGCGACCTACCGGGTGGAGGTGCGGCGCGGTGAGGACGGCGAGGTGCTGGCGCTGTTCCTGGGGACCGTGTCGCGGCGGGAGCGGGGGAAAGACAGGAAGGCCTTGACTCTTTAACCAGTTAAATATTTACTGGTAACAAGGAGGCTTCATGACTGTACGCCCTTCCCTGTTTCCCCTCATTCTCGCGGTGCTGGCGGGGAGCTTTCTGCCAGTCCAGTTCGCCGTGAACGGCGCGCTGGCAGAACACCTCCATTCCGTGACCCTGACCGCCGCCGTGTCCTACGGCATGGGGACACTGGGTCTCACGTTGCTGCTGGTCCTGAGCAGGACTCGCCCCGGCTGGGCCGCTGCCCGGCAGGCACCGCGCTGGGTGTGGCTGGGCGGCGCAGTCGGGAGCGCGTACGTGGTAGGCAGCGTACTGCTGACGCGGGCACTGGGCGCGGCCCTGGCCACCACGCTGGTGATTGCCGCCCAGGTCGTGACCGCCATCCTGCTCGACCATTTCGGCGTTCTGGGCCTGAAGCGGCGGCGGGTCAACCGGGCGCGTGCCGCCGCGCTGGTCCTGGTCCTCGCGGCGCTCGGCGTGCGGCTCTGGGGGGCCGCGTGAACCTCGCGGTGCTGCTGGGCACGCTGGGCGCGGGGGTGGGTCTGGCTGCGGGCCTCGCCTTCAACGTGCGGCTGTCGGGGGCGCTGGGCAGTCCACTGGCCGCGACCCTCGTGAACTTTCTGGTGGGGGGCGTGCTGATGCTCGCGCTGTGGACCTGCGGGCTGGACGGAGCGCGGCCCACGCAGGTTCCCGCCGGATGGCTGCTGACCGGGGGCCTGCTGGGCGCGGCCTACGTGACTCTCAGTCTGCTGAGCGCAGCGCGGCTCGGGGTCGGCCTCAGCACGGTCAGCGTGACGCTGGGGCAACTGCTGGGGGCGCTGGTGATAGCGGCCCTGGGCTGGCTGGGCCAGACGCCGCAGGCCCCCACGGCGAGCAGCCTCCTCAGCGCCGCCCTCCTGGCCGGGGCGGTGGCCCTGCTCGCCACGGACCGGCAACGTGATGAAGACGCCGGGCGCTGAAACCCGTTAGAGCATTTGTCCGAATTACGCCGCCCTGGGAAAAGCGCTTCCAACGCCTCCATTCTCCCAAATGCTCTCCTTATTTCACTCGCTTCGCTCGGTCAAAAAGACGGTCTCTTTTTGACAAATGCTCTAAAACGGGGGGATGAAGACGCCGCGGCTGGAACTGGAGCAGATCGAACGGGACTGGCACGCCGCACGGCCGGACGTGAACCCGGAACCGATGCTGACCGTGATTGCCGTGCAGCGCGCCAGCCAGGCCCTTCAGGCGGCGCTGGAAGCCTTTTTCGCGCGGCACGAGCTGACGCCCTCGGCCTTCGACGTGCTGGCGACCCTACGCCGCTCCTCGCCCCCCGAGGGCCTCACCCTGGGTGAACTCGCCCAGCGGATGGTCATCACGCCCCCCGCCGTCACCAAGCGCGTGGACGGGCTGGAACGCCGGGGCTGGGTGGTCCGGCAGGCCGATGCCGGGGACCGCCGCACCGTGCGGGCCGCCCTGACTCCCCAGGGCCTGCAGGCCGTGGACCAGCTCCTGGCCCTGCACGTGGCGCACGAGGAGGCCTTGCTGCGGGGCCTGACGCTGTCCGAGCGGGCCACCCTGCGCGCGCTGCTGGGCCGTCTTCCAGCCCCACCGGAGACGGAGTAAAGGCACACAGGACTGGCAGCTTTGTGTTATGTTATTTACGTAAGGAGGCACACATGCTGCATATCGAATTCATCACGGACCTGGGGGCGCGCGTCACGGTGGACGTGGAGAGCGCCGACAAGCTGCTCGACGTTCAGCGCCAGTACGGCCGCCTGGGCTGGACCAGCGGCGAGATTCCCACCGGGGGCTACCAGTTCCCGCTGGAAAACGAACCCGACTTCGACTGGACCCTGATCGGGGCCAGGAAGTGGACCAACCCCGAAGGCGAGGAGATGATCATCCACCGCGGCCACGCCTACCGCCGCCGCGAACTGGAGGCCGTGGACAGCCGCAAGATGAGGCTGCCCGCCGCCGTGAAGTACAGCCGCGGGGCCAAGAACACCGACCCCGACCACGTGCGCGAGAAGGCCGACGGCGAGTTCGAGTACGTGACGCTGGCGATCTTCCGCGGTGGCAAGCGCCAGGAACGTTTCGCGGTGCCCGGTGGTGGCCGCGCCCCCGCTCAGGCGAGCGCCCCGGCCCGTCCGGCCGCCGCCCGCCCCCAGGCCGCCCGGCCCGCCGCCGTGGCCGTGCAGGACGAGGAAACGCCGTTCTGAACGTGAGGGGGGAGTGCTGACGACCCGAAAGGTTATGAGGAACTGTTCCCTGACGGGGGCAGTTTCTGTTTTTACCGACGAGAATATGGACTGGGACGTATTCCGACCGTGACCACCGTTCTGGCCTCCACGTCACTTTGGCTGGACGCTCATATTCGGCCTTTACGGTGAACCATGCTGCCTACCCCTCTGCGTCATCCAGCCGGAACCGTGGTCATGGTGTGGCTCCTCGGCACTGGAGCCGCTTTCGCGCAGGTGGAAACGCCGAACAGCCCCGCTGGGTGCCCCCAGCCGTCTTACCTGCTGAAGGTTGGGGGCGACCGCCTGCGCACACCCCTCACGGTCAAACTCAATGACAAAGCCATCAACTTGGGGAAGCCGTACGAGCTGGTCAGTCAGAATGTCACGAACGCCCTGACGACTCAGAACCGGATTCAATTGAACTGGCAGCCCAAAAAGCTCTCTGACTCCGGGAGGCTATACGATGTCCCCGTGGAGTTGAAGGTCATGTACGGGAACCGTGCCACGACCATCTTCCAGTTCAGCCCGCAGGCCTATCCCAATCAGCGGCAGCTGGCCTACAAGTTCTCGGCTCCCCCACAGAATAACCTGGCCTGCGCCGGGGACCAGTACCGGGTGAAACTCGACTTCAGCCACGCTTTCGGACCATTCGAGTGGACGATTACCGTAGACGGCAAACATTACGTTTACGTACTGGGCGACGCGAATATAGACCTGCGCCCCTTTCTGAAAAAGGGCGTCAATGAAGTGACCCTGAACTGGCGCGTTCTTGGGGGAGACGGTCAGCAGAACCTGGGCAAAAACAAGGTGGCGCAGGTTATCTCGACGGTAAATGGGAAGACGAAGAATCTGCTGACCTTCGGAATCAAGAACATCGTGGGCAGTACAGGCAGTAAGAGCGTGACGATTCAGATTCGGTGACCCAGGAAACCTGACAGCGTGGCGAATTCAAAGCGTACCGGCCGTAACCCAGAGCCGCCAGGCACGAGAAAAGTGAGGTGCCCAGGCCCACGCACGCTGCTCAAAGACGGCTGGATGCTTGTTTTGTGGCCTCTCACATAAAATTTTCCAGACCGTCAGGTGGTCAGTGGGAAACAGCCCCTCCACTCACCACTTCCCACTGACCACTTCCTGCCCCTCAATCACCCCCCGCACGTCGGCAGGCTGCCAGCCCTCCGGCTTGAGCAGCTTGCCGTCGGCGCGTCTGGGGCCGCCGAGCTTCGCCATGTTGGCGCGGTGGACCTCGGCAAAGACCGCGTCGGCGTCGATGCCCAGGGTCGTCAGGGCACCGTAGGTCACGTACAGCAGGTCCGCGAGTTCGTGGGCCAGCGGGGCGAGGTCGGCGGGCGGGACGTTCTCGCCTGCTTGCAAACGGGCTTCCAGACGGCCCCATTCCTCCTCCACCTCCTGCGCTTCTTCCCTGATGAGGGTGCGGCGCAGGGTGAGGAGGTCGGGGGAGGGCGGGGCAGGCTGCTCGGGCACGGTAAAGCCGAACCTGCGGTGGAGATGGGTCACGCGGGCGGCATTGGTCAGCGGTCGCTCGGACATGGCCGGATGATAGGTGGCAGGCGGCTCCAGTTCCGCCCTTCCGGAAAACGGCACCCGCCACTTTCTGGCTTCCCGCCCCGCTCGCCCGCCAGCTCCCTGGATCCACAAAATTGGACCACACGACACTGGACCAACGAAAAAGGGAGCCTGTTGCGGCTCCCTTACTTCATTCTGGCTGCGGGTGATGGGAATCGAACCCACCTGACGGCCTACTTCCGGCCCGCTCGCGCGCCCGTTGATGAGGAGGTGGGCGTCTCCCTCCGGCCCGGCGTGTCGCCTGGAGCTGGAACGAAGTATGCCCGGCAAGTGTCAGGGCTGCATGTGCCATCTGGCGAGGCAGCCTTAAGAAAACTGGCCTGGATTTCCGAGAAGCCCCTCAAGAGTCCTTCATGAGTATTCACCGCGTGACCGCTCCCCCCGCTGGCTGGCAGGCGCACGAATCATATTCTTGCAGCCCTGAGGCATACACCCTTTGCGGCCCTACCCTGGGGGCATGAACGTGAATATTCTGGGCATTCCGATGGACCTTGGCGCGGGGCGGCGCGGCGTGGACATGGGGGCGTCGGCCCTGCGCAACGCGCATCTGGCCGCCCGGCTGCGCGACCTGGGCCACACCGTCCGCGACCTGGGGGACGTAGATGTGGCCCTGCCCGAGACGCTGGACAAGCACGCCTCGGCCGGGCTGGTGTTTCTGGACCCGATTCTGGAAGCCTGCCGCGTGACCGCCGAGCGGCTGGCGGCCCTGCCGGAGGACGTGTTTCCGGTCACGCTGGGCGGCGATCACTCGGTCAGCATGGGCACCGTGACGGGCAACGCGCTGCGCGGCAATCCGGCCGGCACGCGCACCGGGCTGATCTGGGTGGACGCCCACACCGACTACAACACCCCGGAAAGCAGCCCCAGCGGGAATATCCACGGCATGCCCGTCGCGCACCTGACCGGCCGGGGCGACCCGGCCCTGGTGAACCTGGGCGGCGGCTGGCACCTGAACCCCGAGGACATCGTGATGATCGGCATCCGCAGCGTGGACGCCCGCGAGCGTGAGCTGCTGCGCGAGGCGGGCATCCAGGCCTACACCATGAAGGAGGTGGACCAGCTCGGCATCACCCGCATCACGGAGGAGGCGCTCGAACGCCTCGCGGACGTGCCGCGGCTGCATGTCTCCTTCGACGCCGATGCGCTCGACCCCACGGTCGCGCCCGGCGTGGGCACGCCCGTGCCCGGCGGCCTGACCTACCGCGAGGGCCACCTGCTGATGGAACTGCTCAGCGAGTCGGGCCGCGTGAACAGCCTGGACATCGTGGAGGTGAACCCGGTGCTTGACACCCGCAACCAGACCGCCGAGGTGATGGTGGGGATGGCCGCCAGCCTGCTGGGCCAGCGCATCCTGTAGCCTCCCCTCAGGCGCGGGGGAAGCGGCTGAAATTGCAACCTGGACGGCATTTTCGGCCCACCAATTTCCCATCTGCCCACCGCAGAATGGGAGCACCCATGAACGCCAATCTGCGCCGTGTCCCGGCCTGCCGTCCGCTCGCTCAACGTGTGTCTGTCTTCCTTGCCACCACGTCTCTGCTCGCGTCCGGGCTGTTCGGGGCCGGGACGCTGGCGCAGAGTACGCCGTCCAAGATGCCCCCGCCGCGTGCCGAAGCCTACGGCACGGTGGCGCAGTCGCCCGCCCAGGCCATCTTCAATCAGGTGAACCTGCTGCTTCAGGAGGAGTACGGCGGCCTCTCCACGGTGGACCGCCTGGCGCTGACGCGGGACTACCAGACGCGGCTGGACGCGGTGTGCGCGCCCATCATGCTTACCTGCCCGGTCGAGAAGGCCTACCCCGTGCTGGAGGCCGAGGTCACGGCGCTGGGGGACGAGCACAGCTTCTTCGAGACGCCGGAGGACTTTCAGGACTTCCTGGCGACGGCCACCGGCGGCAACCGGCGGCAGTTCGGCGTGAAGCTGGGCAAGCTCGACGGCCAGAACCGCGTGGTGCTGGAGGTCGTGCCCCAGAGCGCCGCCGAGGAAGTGGGGCTGATGCGCGGCGACGTGCTGCTCACGCTGGACGGCAAGCCCTACACCTACGACGCGCTGCGTGAGGCGCGGCTGGCGGGGCGCACGATCACGCTGGGGCTGGAACGGATCGGGCGGCCCCTCACGGTGAACCTGACCTCGCGCGACAGCAGCACCCGCGACCTGCCCCGGCTGAGTTTTACCGGGGCGCAGAACAAGGTCGCGGTGCTGCGGATTCCCACCTTCCTGGCGGGGGGCGGCGTGGCGCAGCGCGTGCATGAGCTGGTGGGCGAGGCGCGCGCGAGTGGTGCCCAGGGCATTGTCGTGGACCTGCGCGGCAACACGGGGGGCAGCCTGTCCGAGTGCGACAGCGCGGTCAGCGCCTTTGTCCCCACCTTCACGCGGGTGGCGCGCACGGCGGACGGGGACGTGCCCACCCTGGTGCAGCGCGGCGCACGGCTGGAAAACGGGCGGAATGCCGGAACGGTGGACAACCCGCAACTGTGGACTGGGCCGCTCGCCGTGCTGGTGGATCAGGGCAGCGCATCATGCAGCGAGTTCTTCGCCTACGAGGTGCAGTACGCCGCACGTGGCCCGATCATCGGGGCGGCGACGGCGGGGGTGGGCAACACCGCCACCCGCGTCTTCCCGCTGGGAGAGGCCGCCCTGCAACTCACCATCCTGAACTACGCCAAGCCGGGCGGCCAGCTCTACCCGGTGCGGGTGACGCCCGACCAGCGCCACGACGAGACCGAGGACGACCTGCGCCTCCTCACGCGCGGGCAGGACACCCTGCTGGCCCTGGGCGTGCAGGCCCTGGCGACGGCCCCGACCCTGACCCTTGACCGCTCGCGCCCCTGACCGACCCCTGAACAGCCGCCCTCCGGCCCTCCCGTCTGGCTACAGCCGCCGGGAGGGCCGCGCCGTGACGAGGCCCAGCACCAGTCCCACCCCGGCAGGCAGCGTGAACAGCAGCAGAAAGGCCGTCAGGCTACTGTCCCCGATCAGGTTGCCCAGCGGCCGCCCCAGCGCCGTGTACAGCGGGCTGCCCAGCCACGCCAGCGCCGTCCACAGCCCACCTTCCAGCCCCCGCGCCTCGATGGTGTTTTCCAGCCAGCGCGCGCCCAGCAGGCCCAGCGTCTGGAGGACCAGCGCGGGCAGCAGCACCAGCACCGCCCGCGGCCCCCGTTCGGCCCGCCCCGCCAGAAAGCCCAGCAGCAGCGGCCCCAGCACCGGCACCCACCCCAGCAGCAGGCCCACCAGCAGCAGCATGAAGACGTTCACCCAGAGCATGGGGCGAGTGTACCGGGCGCAGAGAAGGACTGGCCCCTGGCTCAAGGGTGATGGAGGTCGCCCCAAGACTTCATTAGCCCGGCCTTGAGGGGTCCGCCACGCGGCACGGCGGCTCTGCGGCCAGACTGACTGGTGAGGCGGATGGCGGACCGCTGCGGTCAGCAGCGCGACATACGTCATTTCCCGATTCCGGAGGTTTCCATGCTGAAACGACCCCTGCTCCTTCTTCCGCTGGTGCTGGCTTCCTGTGCCCCTTCCATGTTGGCCCCCAACGCCAGCACCACCGACGGCCTGTTCCTGCAAGCGGCGACCGGCAGCAACCTGTTCGAGGTCCAGGCGGCCCAGGTCGCGCTGGGCAAGACGACCTCGGACGCGGTGCGGGCCTATGCCCAGCACATGGTCAACGACCACACGAACGCCCAGAACCAGGTGGCGGCCCTCGCCACCCGCAAGGGTGTGCCCCTGCCCAAGATGCTGCCGCCCGAATTGCAGCTCAAGATCAACACCCTGAGCGGCATGAGCGGCGCGGCCTTTGACGCCGCCTATGCCCGCGAGATGGTGGTCAGCCACCAGCTCACGGTGAGCATCATGCAAAACGAGCAGGCCGCCGGGAAGGACGCCGACGTGGTGGCCCTCGCCAACCAGCAACTGCCCATCATCACCCAGCACCTCGCCGAGGCCCAGGCCCTGCCTGGCGGGACGGCTCCAGCCCCCAGCGCCCCCTGAGCCGGCCCTGCCGGATGTGCCCCACGCCTGCCGCTGTGCGGAGTGTGGGGCCTTCCTCTGTCAAAGGCCGGCTTCCTCCGCCTCCTCGCGGGTGGGCACGTCCTTCAGCGCCCAGCGCAGGCCCAGGGCCGTGAGCACGCCGACCAGCATCAGCGTGAGCCAGGGCAGCAGCGGCAGCCCCAGCTTCTCACCCGTGTCGATCAGCAGGCCACCCACCACGTTGCCCACCGCGCCGCCCAGCCCCAGGCTGATGGCGCTGAAGCCGAAGTAACTGCCGATCAGGCCCGCGGGGGCCAGGCGCGCGGTCAGCGTCTGCTGGGTGGGGTACACCAGCATAGTGCCCAGACTGTAGAGCGCCACGCAGGCCAGCAGTTGCCCGAAGGTCACGGCCAGGCCCATCAACCCCAGGCTCAGGCCCACCGTCAGCACCGCCGCGACCAGGGCCACCCGCGTGCGCACCCGCGCCTCCACGAAGCGCAGCAGCGGATATTGCAGCACCACCGCCAGCCCCGCCGAGAGGCCGTACAGCGGCCCCGTCGCGCCCGGCCCGGCCAGCGCCACGGCCTTGAGGGTCACGGCCACGTTGAGCTGCGTACTCAGCAGAAAGTAGCCCACCAGCACCAGCGTGAAGCGGCGAAAGCGGCGGTCGCGGGCCGCCGTTCTCAGGCCCGCGAGGCCGCTGCCCGCCGTCTGCTCGGGGCGCGTGTGGGGCAGGGTCGCGGCTAGCAGCGCGCCCGCCACCAGGTACACGCTGCCCGCCGCCAGCGCCGCCGTGCGGAAGCCCAGGCCAATCAGCGCGGCCCCGATGAGTGGCCCCGTCACCATGCCGAGGTTGCCGGAAATGCTGGTCAGGCTGAACATCCGCGTGCGGTGCTCGGGCCGCGTGACGGCCGTGATGGCCGCGTTCTTGGGGGCATCGAACAGGCCGCCGCCGATGCCCGCCAGGACCGACGCCGCCAGCAGCACCGGCAACGTGTCCGCGAAGCCCATCCAGGTGAAGCCCAGCGTGCGAATCAGGCACCCGGCCAGAATCAGCGGTTTCGGCCCAATCCGGTCGGCCCAGGCCCCGCCGAAGACCGTCAGACCCTGCTGCGTCAGTTGCCGCAGGCCCAGCACCAGCCCCACACTGGCCGCCGCCCACCCCCGCCCGTCCACGAAATGCACCGTTACCAGCGGAATTACTGCGAAGAACCCTCCCCA
Organism: Deinococcus carri; assembly: GCF_039545055.1. Lineage (NCBI taxonomy): Bacteria > Thermotogati > Deinococcota > Deinococci > Deinococcales > Deinococcaceae > Deinococcus > Deinococcus carri. The sequence continues at coordinate 5,755 of NZ_BAABRP010000021.1, read as the reverse complement.
CATCAGGAAGTTGGCGGCGATCAGGCCGAGCTGTGCGGGCGAGAGTCGGAAGGGTGGGGCGGCGGCGGGAACGGACACGGGAGAGAGGCTACACCCGTGGGGGAGGTGCGGGTGCGGTTATGATCAACCCGTCCGGCCGGGCGCGCTGCATGACAAGTCGGGTAGGTCAGAGGTCACCGCTCCAGAAAGGAGCAACCCCCATGTGCCGCAAACACACAGGGGTCACCGAAAGGTTGGTGATGCTCTTGACGCACAAGAAGCGTACCAAAAACCGCAAGGCGGAGCAAGCAAAGTTCCAGCGCCGGATGAAGAGTCTGGCGGCCTGGACAGCGTTTGCAACTGCCCTCGCGGCGCTGGTCACCGCTCTTGCAGAGCTGATCCACACGTTGGTCAAGCTCCTGCCCTGACCTGAGCCTCTGGGTGCCTGCCCAGCACGTCACCGTGTCCGGCTGGACGCCCCCACCCCCCGGTGGGGGTTTTCTTCTGCACTACCCGCCCACATGCACCACCGGGCGGCGGACATGCTCGGGTTCGGCTAGGCGCAGGACCTCGTGAGTGAGGGGCGGGATGTCGCCCTCGCCCGCCAGCAGGAAGCGCAGGGCGTTGCCGGCGGGGCCTTTCTCGCTCCACTCAAAATAGACGTGGGGGGGCACGCCGGTGCGGTCGCGCACGTGCAGGAGCACGGCGGCGATGGTGTTGGGCACGCTGTTGCCCCGCGCGCGCAGGATGGCGTAGCGCCCCACCTGCACGCCCGTGACGGTCACGGTGTCGCTGAAGTTGCTGGGGTCGGTCACGGCCACCTCCAGAAACAGGGCCGGTTCGCCCTGGGGCAGGTGGGTGTCCAGCCGCACTTCCAGTTCCTTGAAGCGGTACTCGCGGGTATTGCCGGCATTCAGGCGGTTGGCGATAAAGCGCAGGGGCAGACCGCGGCCCACCGTCTCCCGCAGCAGGCGGGCGGCCTCCTCGTCGAAGTTGACCTGCTGCACGCGCAGCTCGGTCGAGCGGCTCACGCGCGAGGCCACGCTAATCACCAGAATCGCCGCCACGAAGATAAGAGCGATGTAGAGACCCTGGGGCTGCCCCAGCATCGTGACGCTGATGGCGTAGATGAAAATGGCGCTGATCACGCCGAAAAAGAGGGAGGCCGCCTTATGCCCCCGCTTCAGCTCGGTCAGGAAGACGGCCACCGCCGCCGAGGTCATCATCGCCAGCACGCCGGTCGCGTAGGCCCCGCCCTGCGCGTCCACGTTGGCGCGGAAAATTAGCGTGACCAGGAAACAGATGCCGATGAACAGCACCACCAGCGGCCGGGTGGCGCGGGTCCACTCGGGGGCCATGCCGTAGCGCGGCAGGAAGCGCGGCACGATGTTCAGCAGCCCCGTCATGGCGCTGGCCCCGGCGAACCACAGGATCAGGATGGTGCTGATGTCGTACAGGGTGCCGAAGCCCTCGCCCAGCAGCCGGTGCGCCAGGTAAGCCAGCGCGCGCCCGTTCGCCTCGCCCGCCGGTTTGTTCACCGTCACCATGGCCGAGCCGGGTGAGGTGGGCGTGACCGTCACCGCCAGCGACACCGGGCCATCCGCCGTCTGTGCCCGGACATTGAAGCTCTGCGGCCCGGCCGCAGTGCTGGCGGGCAGCTTCAGCGTGTAGAACTGCCGCGGGTTCTTCGGGTCGTCCAGCGGCACGTTCACGGCCGCGCTGCCCCGCGCGAGGTCGCCCGAGTTCACGCCGTGCGTGTAGGTGAGGGCGGGCCAGAACGCCGCGGCGGGCGTCAGCGTGGTGCTCACCACCGACGAGGTGAGCAGCAGCGTGCTCATGATCAGGGCGGCGGTGGTCAGCAGCTTGCGGGCGTTCTGAATCCGGCCCAGCGGGCGCTCGGGGGTGTCGCCGGGGTTGCCCCTCACCAGCGGCATCACCAGCACCCCCGTCTCGAAGCCGCTCATGCCCAGCGCCAGCCGGGGAAACACCAGCAGCGCCGCGCCGATCAGCGCCAGCGGCGAGAAATAGGTGTGCCGCAGACCCGTCCACCAGTCTCCCACCAGGCCGGGATGCGTCGCCACCTCCACCAGTCCGCGCCCGATCAGCACGACGTTCAGACCCAGGTACAGCGCCACCAGCGCCACGGCGATCCCGATGGCCTCCTTGAAGCCCTTGAGGAACACTGCGCCCAGCAGCGCCAGCAGCCCCAGCGTGATGACGACCTGCTTGCCGGCCAGCGCGTCCTTGAGCAGGGGGTTCTCGACCAGGTGTGCCCCCGCGTCGGCCGCCGACAGGGTGATCGTAATCACGAAGCCCGTGGCGACAAAGCCCAGCAGCGCCAGCACCAGCAGCTTGCTGGGCCAGTAGGCCAGCAACCGTTCGAGCATGCTCAGCGATCCGTCCCCGTTGGGACTCTCGAAGGCGACCCGGCGGTACATGGGCAGGGCACCGAACAGCATCACGGCCACCAGCACCAGCGTGGCGATGGGCGAGAGCGCCCCCGCCGCCAGAAAGGCGATGCCCGGCGCGTAGCCCAGGCTGGAAAAGTAGTCCACGCCGGTCAGGCACATCACCTGCCACCAGGGGTGCTTGTGCTGCTGCGCCTGCGCCGCCTGCTCGCCCTCGTAGAAGCCCTCGTGGTCGCTCGCGGGGGGTTCAGTTTCCAGAAACCAGCGGGAAAGGGGACTGCGGGGCTGAGCAGGCTGCTCCGAAGAGGGCATTCGCGTAGCGTACTCCTCTCCCCACCCGCCCACCTTTACCTTCCCGGCCCCTTACCCTGTCTCCCATGACCCCACCCCTCCCGCACCCCGCACTCGTGACCCTCGCGCCGGGCGTCCACTTCCTGCCGGGCGCGGTAAACAGCGTGGTGGTGGAGGGCAGCCGGGGCGGGGCGCTGCTGGTGGACACCGGCCTGGAAGACTCGCACGCCCGCAAGCTCCTGCGCGCGGTGGAGGGCGCGGGCCTCACCCCCACCGCCATCCTGAACACCCACAGCCACGCCGACCACCACGGCGGCAACGCCCTGATTCTGAAGCGCTTTCCGGGGCTGGAGGTCCACGCACCGCCGCTGGAAGCCGCCGTCATCAACCACCCGGTGCTGGAACCCCTGTCGCTGTTCGGGGCGCTGCCTCCCCGCGAGTTGCGGACCAAGTTCCTGCTGGCCCCGGCGAGTCCGGCCCGCCCCCTCCCCGCGACCAGCCCGGTGCGGCTGGGGGGGGTGGAGGTGGAGCTGCTGGACGTGTCCGGCCACGCGGTCCAGATGTACGCCGTGCGCTGCGGCGACGTGCTGTATGCCGCCGACGCCCTCTTCGGCCCGGACGCCCTGCAAAAGCATCCCCTGACCTTCTGCGCCGCCTCCCGCCCGCAGAAGGAGGCCGCGGCCCGGCTGGGAACGCTGCCGGGCGTGCGCGTGGTGCTACCCGGCCACGGCGACCCCACGGAGGACCTGGCCGGTCTGGTCGCCGCCAACCTCGCCGCCTACGAGCGCACCACGCAGGTCGTGCGGGAAGCCCTTCAGGCCGGCCCGGCGACGGTGGACGAGGTGCTGGCACGCGTGTGTGACGCCCTGGGCGTGCAGATGACGAACGCGGGGGCGGTGGTCCTCAACCGCGCGGTGGTCAGCGCGCACCTGACCGAGCTGCTGGATGCGGGCGCGGTGGTCATGGACGTGGCCGGGGGCCGCCTCGTCTTCGGGCCGGCCTGATACGGCTTCCGGCCACTCCGGCCTTTTTTCTGCCGCGCCTACCCGGTCCCTCGGTTCCGGCTCGCCGCTGGGGGCCTCAGGTCTTGGGTCCCCCGTACTCGCGGCGCTCATGCAGGAGGGGCAGTGCCCACCACACCCCCAGCAGCAGCAGGGCAATGCCGCCCGGCGCGATCCAGGCAAAGGCACCGGACATCACCTGGGCCGTGACCAGCCGGGTGGTCAGCACCAGGGCCAGGGAAATGAAGACGGCCCCCACCCGGACCAGAGCGGTGGTGGTCGCCTTGAACTGCTCGACATGGCGGACCGGGCGGCGCAGGTAGTGGTGCAGGGCCGGGGCACTCAGCAGCACCAGGCTGGTCAGCGAGCACAGAAAGGTCGCCGCGTACACCCAGCGTTCGGAGGCCACCAGGTCGCGGAAACTCGCGTTGAACGGCAAGATGATCAGGAAGCTCGTGAGAACCTGGGTGCCCTGAAGCAGAATACGCAGCTCGTCCAGCAGGGCGGACAGCCTGTCCGTGTCCGGCGAGTCGGTCATGAGAGGCCCAGCATAACCGGGTGCGGGTGGTGCGCGCCCGGTGACAGCCGCCGCCGGACCGTCAAGCGTAAAGAAACGCCGTATAGGCGCGTTTCATGTGGCGGCGTAGCGTGGACACATGACGAAAGCGACCAAATCGGCTTCCAAGACCGGCGGAACGCGCAAGAAAAAGACTGCGGACGAGCAGGCTGACCAGGCCATGCAGGCGGGCGCGGCCCAGGCGCAGGGGGCACCGGAGCTGGAGGTGACCAACGTGCAGGACGAGGGCGCACCCGGCGTGCCCGCCGAGGGTGAGGCCAAGGCCGACGCCGCGCACCTCGACACCGTCAACAACCAGCTGGTGAACCACGGCTACCTCTCGGAAGAGGAGTTCCAGACGGTCAGCGAGACGCTGCAACGCAACCTCGCCACCACCATCAGCCTGTACCTCAAGTTCAAGAAGTACCACTGGGACATCCGGGGCCGCTTCTTCCGCGACCTGCACCTCGCCTACGACGAGTTCATCGAGGAAATTTTCCCCGGCATTGACGAGCAGGCCGAGCGGCTGGTGGCCCTGGGCGGCAGCCCCATCGCCGCGCCCGCCGACATCGCCCGCTTCAGCGTGGTGCAGGTGCCCACCGAGACGGTGCGTGACGCCCGCACCCAGGTGGCCGACCTGGTGTCCGACCTCACCCGCGTGGGCAAGGGCTACCGCGACGACTCGCAGACCGTGGACGACGCCAACGACCCCGCCACCGCTGACATGTACAACGGCTATGCGCAGACCATCGACAAGATTCGCTGGATGCTCAGCGCGATGCTGGACGACGACCGGATGAACTGAAGGACGCCGAAGGCAGATGGCAAAAGGCGTTTGGCCTTCCGCCTTTTGCCATCTGCCTTGCTCCTTCTGCCAGACGTATGCCCAGATTCGACTACTCCCTCGACTACGCCCACCTCGACCTGCGCGCCCACCCCGAACTGTACCGGGTGGGCGTGGGCGAGCAGGGCGTGCTGCTGGTGCAGCCGTACAAGAGTGAGTTGCTGCCCCACTGGCGCTTTGCTACCCCCGAGGCGGCGCGGCAGAGCAGCGAGACTCTGTACGCGATGTTCCTGGCCTACCTGCGGGCCGGGGACTTCGTGGGGGCGGACATGGCCCGCAAGTTCCTCCAGATGGGCTTTACCCGCTCCCGGCGCTACGCCAACCACAAGGGAGGCAAGAAGTACGCCGGGCCGGTGCCCGAGGACAAAAGAGGCCAGAGCGGCGCACACGGCCGCCCCGAGTTGCCCCGCACCCCGGAGGACCCGGTCAAGGCCGAGTCCGCCCGTATCTTCAAGGCGAAGTGGGACGAGGCCGAGGCCAACGAGGAGTACGCGCGGCTGAAGAAAGAACACAAGGCGCGGTACGGATAACAGACTGGATAATGCGGCTGGTCGAGGGTTCAGGGTAATGACGCGTTGTAGCGATGGATGAAAAGCCAAAGCAGCGTCTCAAGGTTGGCTTGTTTGCGGCAGAAGGATAGACTTTTGCGCACCAGATGGGCCAATCTCAGACGCAA